>NZ_CP082294.1 GCF_019880205.1 Pantoea alfalfae | reverse complement strand
TAGGAAGATCCGTGATGTGAACAGGCGAGAGCCGCTGTTACTCAATACAGTGGATACTAGCACTCACTATAGCGGTTAATCTACTTGCCATAGTGGTTATTTATCTCGATACAGTGGTTGTTTTACTCGCTATAGTGGTTAGCCATCCTTCTTTATCGCAGTGATACCAAGGGCTAAGGCGGCATGGGGATCTTTCAGGACCTTTAAAGGGATCTAATGTGGATCTGTTATGGGATCTATTCAGTGGAAAACTTGCCCAAAAAAATCAGCAGGTCCGTCAGTTAACACCTTAGCCTTCTCAGATAACGTACTGTTTTATTACCCAGGATAAGAAAAATGACAGCGGCCGGGCTTATACACATCATAAAGCACGCTCTACTCGCTACAGTGGTTATTGCGTACTCGCCAGCGCGGTTGGTTTACTCGCTATAGTGGTTATTGTACTCTCTCCAGTGGTTATTCTTCTCGCTACAGTGGTTACCAACACCCTTTCAGACCTTGTGCTACGTGGCTTCAGAGCCTGCAGGGATCTGTTAAGGATCTCAATTTGATCTATTGAGGATCGACCAATTGGATCTGGCCTGTGAATAACGGGGATAAAACATACCTGATTCAGAAATCATCGAGGCTGACATCAGACAGATTTTCAGTTGCGGATATGAAATAGAGAATCGCTATAAGCAGGTAATTACCTGTTAACGCAATCGGTTACTGGCAAGACAAGACATGAAACCAGACATCCGCTGATAACCTTGTAGGTGTAAAGGTTTTTAGCCCTGAGGAAATAATTTGGCGCTATTCAGATAATACTCCGGGAGTGGAGCGCAATTTTCACCATGAATTAAATTACTTATGTATTTGATAGTAAAGAAATATTTTAAAATTTTCACTGTGAAAACACCAGCAGCATAACGCCAGATTCAGCTTTTCTGAGGCTTAAACATCGTTTTATTATGTCCGATGAGCTCTCTTCTTACTGCATTAAAGTAGCCATAAATTAGTTTGAAATAAGGTACTCTTTTACCCGGCATAATCAACACGGCTCATAAAGGAACTCGTTATGCATAATCACATTATTATCTGAAAGCAGGTAATCCTTGATAAGGAGAGGAAAGAAAGTGGATGGGCCTACTGGTGCGCAAATGATTTAAAAAATTAAATTATGCAGATTTCCTTTTGCTGCTTATGCGAGGTTTTATTACTTATTACTATCTCGCCTGACGTTCTCAATCCCCTGCTCCGTTCAAAGGTATCAATATTTCATCGTGGTAATTCATAACGCGACTAAACCGATTGGTTGAAAGACCGCTTTTTTATGGGAAAAATAATTAGTCAGAAATAACAAAAGAATCTCTATCAGATGTAATGAAAAATGCTGCTGGACCAAGCTGGAAAGCACTCATGCAGACTTTAAACAAATCGTAATCGAGTAATGTAAAGGTATGAACTACTGGCAGGGCTAACAAGGGTTTACTGACAGTATGGCTACTTATCAATTTCATCAACGTTTAATTCACTATGGTTGATCATAACCCATGCTCTGGTAATGTCTGATGAAAAAAATTTACAAATAATAGTAAGCTTGATAAAACCCGTTTTCAATACACATTTTCACCAAGCGTATATTCATTTAAGATTATGATTTTAATAGAGATATCTGATATTTTCATGATGAAAACACCATGTGGAGCGTCTGTAATATGGGTCAGCGTTGCTGGCCGATCATTTCTGCCTTACCAAAAAACAGATATCGAGTGCTGACATCCGCCATCCATTATGAAACTTAACTCTGATGTCTGTTCAACATACTCAAACTGAATGAACAAAAGTCATAGAGCTTAAGCAAACCTCTTTTACAGCCAACCATAAATCTCAGATCATCATTCCACTACCTGAGACAAAAAATCCAGGTTTTTGGCATTTTCCTAAAAAATTGGCAGATATTCGCTTTTTGTGTAGTATGCAAAAAACATTAACGCAGAGGGGCTTATGAAGCGTGATTATGGTGGAGTGCTGGAGATGGCAACACGTGCCAACTCCATGTTACATGGACTCAGTGACCACATTGAGCAGCAGCGTCAGGAATTTAACCAGACAGGGTTTTACCAGACTTTCTCTCGCAATGCTGTAGCAAATATGCCACTGCTGAGTAAGCACGCTGTCGTCGCCGCGATTAGTGATATGGAAGCAGCAGGATACCAGTTTGGTAAAAAGCAAACCGGCAGTACATCGCAATATGCCCTGACCATTCAGAACGTCGTCGACATTTATCAGCATCGTAAAGTGCCTAAATATCGCGATCGGCATGCTGGCCCCTTTGTCGTGTTTGTTGTCAGTCTTAAAGGCGGCGTCTCTAAAACCGTCAGCACCGTGACGCTGGCTCACGGTATGCGCGCCCATCCTTCTATGCTGCACAATGACCTGCGTATACTGGTTATCGATCTGGATCCACAGGCATCGAGCACGATGTTCCTGAGCCATACCAACAGTGTCGGTTCCGTACTGGAAACAGCAGCGCAGGCTATGCTCAACGATCTGGATGCAGATCAGCTTCGTGAGCAGTTTATTAAGCCTACCGTTATGCCCGGCGTTGACGTTATTCCGGCCTCAATCGATGATGGCTTCGTTGCCAGCGACTGGGAAGAGCTGGTTGCTGAACATCTGCCCGGTGTTGCGCCTTCAGAGGTCCTTCGCCGTAATGTGATCGATCGTCTGGCAGGTGACTATGATTTTATCTTCCTTGATACCGGTCCTCATCTTGATTCCTTTATGCTGAATGCCATCGCGGCCAGCGATGTGCTGTTGACACCGACGCCACCGGCACAGGTCGATTTCCATTCCACCATGAAGTATCTGACGCGCCTGCCAGAAATGCTGGAGCGTATCGAGTCCGAAGGTATCGAACCGCGGCTCAAAGCTAATATCGGCTTTATGTCTAAGATGACATCCAAGCATGACCACCTGACGTCGCAAAGTTATGCACGTGAGGTGTTTACTAAATCGATGCTGGACTGTGGCTTACCTCGTCTTGATGGATTCGAGCGTTGTGGCGAATCCTTTGACACGGTAATCAGTGCTAATCCCGCTTCCTATCCCGGCAGTGCAGACGCCCTGCGTAAAGCCAAATATGAAGCTGAGCAGTTCTCAAGGGCTGTGTTTGATCGCATCGAATATATCAGGAGTACCCTGTGAGCAAACCTATACAGCGCATTGGCCGCAAGTTCGGCGATTCTGCTATTGCGAACATGATCGACAGCAGCAGCCAGTCGCGCACCTTTACGCTGAAGTCAGGTGCGAAGGCAACTTTTGTGCGCCAGCTGGTCCTGCATGATGATATAGAAACCCGAACCAGTGTTGACCCGAAGATCAACGGACGTGATCAGAGCACGCTGACGCCGGAATCGCTGCAGGAAATCACCCGTACGATTACACTGCAGCAGTTTTTCCCGGCCATTGGTCGCGTAAACGGCGACCGGATTGAGATTATGGATGGTTCGCGCCGTCGTGCTGCCTGCATTCTTTCCGGGGCCAGTCTGGAAGTGCTGGTTACTGCAGATGAACTGAGCCTCAGCGATGCGCGTCAGCTGGCTGCTGATATTCAGACGGCTAAAGAGCATAACCTGCGTGAATTAGGTCTGCGCTTTATGCTTATGAACGAAAGTGGCATGAGCAAATCAGAAATTGCTAAAGCGGAAGGCATCTCAAACGCTAAGGTCTCACGTGCATTTCAGGCCGCATCTGTGCCCGCTGAGTTTATCGAACTCTTCCCGGTCGTTTCTGAGCTGACCCTTCAGGATTATCAGTTACTGCTTGATGTCTGGGAGGAGGCGAAAGCGGAAGCGATGGATGCCGCCGGACTGGTCAGCGAAATCCAGCAAAAGCTGGAGGCAGATGATTCACTGCAAAACGCTAATTCAGATGAGAAGAAGAGCGCAATCCTGAATGGTTTCAAAAGCGCCCGTCGTCAGTTAAAAAAAACTGCACCGGTCAGCAAAATGGTGACGGAAAAGCTGGCAACGTTTACTACAGCCAATACCTATGCGCGTCGTAAAACCAACGATGAGAAGCGCACCGTGCAGTATGAATTCAGTCGTTTGCCAAAAGAGATTGCTGAACAGATTGATGCGTCGATCAGAAAGATACTCTCTACGCTTAAATAATCTTCATCACACATCACTGACAATCAAACCGGCCGCTGTGCCGGTTTTTTTTATACCTGACCTCTGCCCGTAATTATCGGACATGTGCCTGTTCGGCTCTCTACCATAAACGTCTTATGTTAATCACATATCACTTCAGCATGTTAATGCTTGAACCTTACGCCATTTAGCGCTATAGCTAAAACGGTTTAGCTTTTGGGTTTAATCATAGGAGTTTTTTATGTCTGTTCGCGTATGGTGCCTCGGGGATGCCGTGGTCGATTTGCTACCCGAAATGCCGGGGCGCCTGATGCAATGTCCTGGCGGAGCACCGGCCAATGTTGCCGTTGGCATTGCCCGACTGCAGGGAAACAGCGGTTTTATCGGACGGGTGGGTGCCGATCCTTTTGGTGAGTTTATGCGGCAGACGCTAAATGAGGAGAATGTTGATACCCGCTATATGATCGCTGATTCACAGCATCGCACGTCAACCGTGGTGGTCGGTCTGGATGAGCAGGGCGAGCGCACCTTTACCTTTATGGTGCGGCCCAGTGCCGACCTGTTTCTTGAAACGTCCGATCTGCCCGAATTTCACCGAGGGGAGTGGCTGCATTGCTGTTCAATTGCCTTAGCGGCGGAACCTTCACGCACCGCGACGCTGACCGCTATGAAACAGATTCGGGCGGCAGGCGGCCATGTCAGTTTCGATTTAAATCTGCGGGAAGATCTCTGGCCCGACCCGGCGCTGCTGCATACGGTGGTGAACGAGGCCCTCAGTCATACAGACGTGGTGAAACTCTCCGACGAAGAACTCGACTTTCTCAGCCCGGCTCAGGAAGCGGCTGTCAGCATGCCGCAGCTGGCCGCGAAATTCAGCATTCGCTTGTTACTGATGACACGGGGCAGGGAAGGGGTGATGGCCTGTTATCAGGGCCGAATCACCCACCATGCTACCACGCCCGTTAACAGCGTCGATACTACCGGTGCAGGTGATGCCTTTGTGGCCGGATTACTCTGGGAGCTGGCGAAGTCAGGTCTGCCTGTTAATGAATCGCAGCTTGTCAGCTGCCTACTGACTGCCCAACGTTGTGGCGCACTCGCCACCACGGCAAAAGGTGCCATGACAGCACTTCCCTTGCGCCACCAACTGGACGATCTGGCTGGCTAATCGTCATCTGACAGCCCTGTTTTGCGAGCTATCTCACAATCACTAAACCGGTTTAGCATTTTTCATTGCAGAGGGAAATTACCCGTGGCTATGATTTGCGCCTAAACCGGTTTAGCAAAAAAATCGGTGATGATAGCCTCTCATCAGGGATATAAAAAAAATGAAACTAAGCACGTTAGCCATCGCCCTCTCTGCAATATTCTTTTCCACATCCGTCTGGGCCGATCCCAGCATGAGCAGCATCGAAGCCCGCCTGGCGGCAATGGAGCAGCGACTGCAGGCTGCCGAGCAGCGAGCGAATGCGGCTGAAAGCCGTGCAGAGGTCGCCGAAAAACAGGCTCAGATGGCTGAACGGCAGGCTCAGCAGCTGGCGGCGGTTCAGCAGCAGACCCAGACCTCCACCGCTGAGGTCGCGCAGCGCACCGCGAAACTGGAACAAAAATCTGCCGATGAAGGTGGCTTTGAATTCCACGGTTATGCCCGCTCCGGATTATTGATGAACAGCTCCGCCGCCAAAACGCAGGGCGGCCCGACCGTAACCCCGGCTGGAGAAACCGGCGGTCACGTCGGGCGTCTGGGTAATGAGCCGGATACCTACGTTGAGCTCAACCTTGAACATAAGCAGACGCTGGATAATGGTGCCACCACCCGCTTCAAAGCGATGCTGGCCGATGGACAGCGCACTTATAACGACTGGACGGCCGCCAGCAGCGATCTCAACCTGCGTCAGGCGTTTGTCGAACTGGGACAACTTCCCACCTTCAGCGGTGCATTCGATAACGCAACGGTCTGGGCAGGTAAGCGTTTTGATCGTGATAACTTTGATATTCACTGGATCGACTCCGATGTCGTGTTCCTTGCCGGAACCGGCGCCGGTATTTACGACATGAAATGGGCAGAGCAGGCGCGCAGCAACCTCTCGCTTTATGGTCGTACCTTCGGTGACATCGAAAACAATGAAAACACCGCGCAGAACTACATCCTGTCGCTGAATAATTTTGTCGGCCCGGTGCAGATGATGGTCAGCGGTATGCGGGCGAAAGATAACGACGATCGTCGGGATATCGACGGCCTCCGTGTTAAAAGCGATGCGGCCGGAACCGGCGTCCATGCGCTGCTGGGCCTTCATAACGACAGCTTTTATGGGCTGACAGAAGGCACGTCGAAAACAGCCCTGCTCTATGGTCATGGCCTGGGCGCTGAGGTGAAGTCGATTGGTTCTGACGGCGCACTGTTGCCGGAAGCGAACACCTGGCGGCTGGCAAGTTACGGGATCACTCCCCTTGGCGGCGGCTGGCACATTGCGCCCGCCTTACTGGCACAGCGCAGTGACGATCGCTACGTCAAAGGTGACAGCTACGACTGGGCGACAGTCAACCTGCGGCTGATTCAGGAAATCACGCAGAACTTCGAGATGCAGTATGAAGGCTCTTATCAGTACATGGATCTGCGTCCGGAAGGTTACAACAACCGTAACGCGGTCAGCGGCAGCTTCACCAAACTTACTGTTGCGCCAACCCTGAAAGCCGGTGATGTCGGCGACTTCCTTAAACGTCCGGAAATTCGTCTGTTTGCAACCTGGATGAACTGGGATCACCGGCTGGATAACTATGCCAGTGACGACGCGTTCGGCAGCAAAGGTTTCGATGCCGGCGGTGAATGGAACTTCGGTGTACAGATGGAAACCTGGTTCTGATCGGGCGGCCCCGGCTGCCGGGGCCTGAACGTCACGCGGATAAAAACATAACAAGAGTGAGGTATGTATGGACTATGTAAAAATATCGCGGGCCCTGCTGCCCCTGCTGGGTGGTAAAGAGAACATCGCCAGCGCGGCTCATTGCGCGACCCGACTGCGGCTGGTGCTGGCGGATGATGAGAAGGCGGACACAAAAGCGATTGGCCAGATTGAAGGCGTTAAAGGCTGCTTCCGCAACGCGGGACAGCTTCAGGTTATCTTCGGCACCGGCGTGGTGAATAAGGTCTACGCCGCTTTTATCGCCGAGGCGGGCATCAGCGAATCGAGCAAGTCAGAAGCTGCTGATATTGCCGCCCGCAAGCTCAATCCTTTCCAACGCATCGCTCGCCTGCTATCGAACATCTTTGTGCCGATCATTCCGGCGATCGTGGCGTCGGGTCTGCTGATGGGCCTGCTGGGGATGGTTAAAACCTACGGCTGGGTCAATCCGGAAAATGCGCTCTATATCATGCTGGATATGTGCAGCTCGGCGGCCTTTATTATCCTGCCGATCCTGATTGGTTTTACGGCGGCCCGCGAGTTTGGCGGTAACCCGTTTCTGGGTGCCACGCTGGGCGGCATTCTGACGCATCCGGCGCTGACCAACGCCTGGGGCGTTGCCGCCGGTTTCCACACCATGAACTTTTTCGGCATTGAAGTGGCGATGATTGGCTATCAGGGTACGGTATTCCCGGTACTGCTGGCGGTGTGGTTTATGAGCATGCTGGAAAAGCAGCTGCGTCGGGTGATCCCGGATGCGCTCGATCTGATCCTGACCCCGTTCCTGACGGTGATTATCTCCGGCTTTGTCGCGCTGCTGATTATCGGTCCGGCGGGCCGTATGCTGGGCGATGGTATCTCCTTTGTGCTCAGCACCCTGATTGCGCACGCCGGCTGGCTGGCAGGTCTGGTATTTGGCGGACTCTATTCGGTAATTGTCATCACCGGTGTCCATCACAGCTTCCATGCGATTGAGGCGGGACTGCTGGGCAATCCTTCGATTGGCGTGAACTTCCTGCTGCCCATCTGGGCGATGGCAAACGTCGCTCAGGGCGGGGCCTGTCTGGCGGTGTGGTTCAAAACCCGCGATGCGAAGATCAAGGCGATTTCGCTGCCCTCCGCGTTTTCAGCACTGCTGGGGATCACCGAGGCGGCTATTTTTGGTATCAACCTGCGGTTTATGAAACCCTTTATCGCGGGTCTGGTGGGCGGCGCGCTGGGCGGTGCCTGGGTGGTGTCGGTCCATGTTTATATGACGGCGGTCGGACTGACCGGCCTGCCGGGTATGGCGATTGTCAAAGCGGGTTCTCTGCTCAATTATGTCATCGGCGTTGCTATCGCGTTCACCACCGCGTTTGTAATCTCTTATCTGCTCAAATACAAAACGGACTCTGAATAATGGCCTCATCAACACGTCTTGCCGCCATTCTGCAGGCGGTGATGCAGGGTATGCCAAAGGCGCTCAGCGACAGCCACTATCCTGGCTGGCATCTGGCACCGGTTACCGGGCTGCTTAACGATCCCAACGGCTTCATCCATTTCGACGGTCACTATCATCTCTTCTACCAGTGGAACGCGCTGGGCTGTGCGCATCAGCATAAATGCTGGGGGCACTGGCGCTCAGCCGATCTGCTGAACTGGGAGCATCAGCCCATCGCGTTGATGCCGGATGAGGAGTATGACCGCAGTGGCTGCTACTCCGGCAGCGCAGTCGACGATAACGGCGTACTGACACTGGTCTACACCGGCAACGTAAAATTCGATGATGGTTCGCGCACGGCGTGGCAGTGCCTGGCACAGCAGAACAGCGCGGGCGGTTTTGACAAGCTTGGCCCGGTCATTGCCGTGCCGGAGGGTTATACAGGCCACGTTCGCGATCCTAAAGTGTGGCGTCATGACGATCGCTGGTACATGGTGCTGGCGGCACAGAATATGCAGCGGCAGGGCAGGGTGCTTCTGCTGCGTTCTGACACGCTGCGGGAGTGGCAGAATCTCGGCGAGATCGCGGGCAGTGAACTGGGCGGCCTGGATGCCGCGGGTTATATGTGGGAGTGCCCGGATATGTTCACGCTCGGCGACAGCACCTATCTGATCTGCTGTCCGCAGGGCGTTGCGCCCGAAGAGAAGCGTTATCTGAACAGTCACGCCTGTGCCTGGCTGAGTGGGGAGCTGGATTATCAGCAGCCTGCATATCAGCACGGCCCGCTGAACGAAATGGATGCCGGCTTTGAATTTTATGCTCCGCAAACCACGCTGACCGCTGATGGCCGACGTCTGCTGGTGGGCTGGATGGGGACGCCGGACGGTGAAGAGATGGCCCAGCCAACCGTGGCGCAGGGGTGGATCCACCAGATGACCTGTCTGCGCGAGCTGAGCTCACGTAACGGCCGGCTCTGTCAGCAGCCCATCGCGGAACTGCAGGCCTTGCGCGGGAACGAGCAGCACTATCAGGGCCGCGCCGATGATGCGCCGCCGATTGCCGCCCAGCGGCTTGAAATTGAGCTTGCGAGCCAGGGCGACATCGAACTCAATTTCGCCGATACCCTGATCCTGACCTGGCAACACAACGAACTGCGGCTTGCCCGTCGCAGCCTGGTGTCGGGTGAATGGATAACCCGCTACTGGACCGGTGCAGCGCGTCGATTGCAGATCCTGTGTGACCATTCGAGCGTTGAGATCTTCATCAACGACGGGGAAGGGGTGATGAGCAGCCGCTATTTTCCGGACCAGCCGGCGCTGCTGACCCTGCGCGGGCGCGCAGAACTGCAGGCCCGCTACTGGTCGTTACGTCGCTGCATGGTAGAATAAACCCTTGTTTCACTAACCGATGTCTTGCCGTGAGAAAAACAAAACGCGTTACCATCAGTGATATCGCCGGGCTGGCCGGGGTTTCAAAAGCCACTGCCAGCCTGGTGCTCAACGGCCGTGGCGAAGAGTTACGGGTTGCGAAGGAGACGCGAGAGCGGGTTCTGACGCTGGCCCGCGAACACCATTATCAGCCCAGTATCCATGCGCGGATGTTGCACGATGCCCGCAGTCATACGCTGGGGCTGGTGGTACCGGAGATCACTAACCACGGTTTCGCTGCCTTTTCTCATGCGCTGGAAAATCTCTGCCGCGCGGCGGGTCTGCAGCTGCTGATCTCCTGTACCGACGAAAATGCCGGTCAGGAGAGGGTCGTAGTCAACAATCTGGTGGCACGTCAGGTCGACGGGCTGATTGTTGCCTCCAGTATGCTAACCGACAGCGACTATGTCAGTCTCAGCGAACAGCTGCCGGTGCTGCTGTTTGACCGCCACATGAACAACACGAAGCTGCCATGGGTCATCACCGATGCCGTGACGCCCACCGCTGAGCTGGTTGAAAAGCTGGCGCGCGCCTGTCCGGAGGAGATCTACTTTATGGGCGGACAGTCCGATCTTTCCCCGACCCAGGATCGTCTGGCGGGATTCAGAGAGGGGCTGGCGCGGGCGGGTGTGACGCTGCAGCCGGAGTGGATTATTCAGGGGAACTACCATCCCGGCAGCGGCTACGAGATGTTTGCCGCGCTATGTAAGCGACTGGGGCGTCCACCCAAAGCGATGTTCACTGCGGCCTGCGGCCTGCTGGAAGGGGTACTGCGCTACATGAGTGAGCACAACCTGCTGACCAGCGATATCCGCATCGCCAGTTTTGATGACCACTATCTCTATGATTCACTCTCGATTTCTGTCGACACTATAGAGCAGAATGTTCCGGCGCTCGCGCAGGCCTGTTTTTCTATGCTGACCACGATGATTGCCGGAAATGATCCAGCAGACAGCCAACTGGTGCTGCCCGCCACGCTGCGTCTGCGCGGTTAATCGCCGGGCGCAGCTGGCCCGGGCGGCTTTACCACTCGACCGGCAGTGCGCTGACACCGCGCAGGTTGGCTCTGTGGTTGCGGCGAACCCCGGCGGTTACCAGCCGCATGGCTGGCAGTCGGGTCAGCAGTACCTGTAACGCCACCTCCATTTCCGCCAGTGCCAGCCGGTAGCCCATGCAGTGATGTATCCCGCCACCGAATGCCAGGCAGCGTCCCTCATGCCGACGGATATTGACCCGCTCCGGCGAGGTAAAGACAAGCGGGTCGTGATTGGCTGCGCCCAGACTCAGAAAGAAGCGCGTTCCGGGCGGGATGAGCTGGCCTGCCACCTCAATCTCTTCCAGCGTCGTGCGGTAAAGCATCTGGACCGAACTGTCGTAGCGCAGACATTCCTGTATAGCATCGGGTATCAGCGCAAGATTCTGCTGCAGACATGCCAGTTCCTGCGGATGGTCATGCAAAGCCAGAATGGTATTACAGAGCATATTTGAGGTGGTCTCATGACCGGCAAGAAACAGAAGTATCACATTGGCGATGATCTCATCGTGACTTAGCCGGTCACCGTCGTTACCGCTACGCAGGAAAAGGGACACCAGATCACTGGCGCTGCTGTCACGGCGCGCGACGATCAGGGCGCTGAAGTAACTCTCCAGTACGGCAAACGCATCGGCGGCTTCAAGCAGATCTGTCTGGCTGATTTGCGGGTCGAAAACTTTGACCAGCACAGACGTAAGTCGACCCAGTTCAGGCGCATCCGACTCCGGGACTCCCAGCATCCTGCAGATAATACGTACCGGTAGCGGAAAAGCGAATGCCTGGACTAAATCGCAGGTGCGAAGGCCTGCCAGTGCATCAATCAGATCATTGGCTATCGTCAGCGCCATCTCTCTGAGGGGATGAATCTCCCGGGCGCTGAACGCTTTCATGACCAGTGCTCTCAACCGGTTGTGGTCCGGCGGATTCAGCACCAGAAACATTCTGCCGATGCTCTGAAACAGCGGCATGTCGGCGGCGGCATCACCAAATCTTAACCGGACACTTTCTATATAATTCTTACCGACCCGCCGATCGTTCAGCAGGGCATCCACCACCGCGTGACTGCCGCTGATGATGATCTTATCCCCGGCTGGAATAAGCGGGCCCTGCCGATGGAGTTTCCGATAAAGCGGTAAGGGATTGTCAGCGTAGTCGGGGTTCATGAGTTCATGAAGCTGCATAGCTTACTCCAGGACTTGAGGATTAATGCGAGCGCTGAATGCGGGCGAGAGAAGCGAAAAGGTTGTTTTTATCACTTTCGCTGAGGTGGGGGGCCGTGAGCTGTGACATCAGAAACACGTTGTCCTCCTGCGAGAAGCTACCGGTCATCAGGCGCTGGCTGATCGCAGCCAGGAGCTGGGTATCCAGCCGTTCAATCTGCTGCCGGGTCCCGGCCAGATCGGTGACGGATACGTCACTCTCCGGTGTTGAGAGCCAGTCAGCCCGATAGCGATACTGAATCGCTTTGCTGGCGTTCATCAGAGCCTGGACAAAAGGTTCAACCGATTGAGGTTCAAGTCCTGCCTGCTGCGCGTTATGCAGCATATTTTCCAGAACAACCTGCTCACGAGGCAGATCCTCAACAGGTAAATGATGCTGCGCCTTATAACCCGCCACAGCCTTCATGACCTGCATGCGTTCATTCAATGCGGTGGAAAGCGCGTCGAGTGATACGGAAGAAACCGAACCTGCGAAAACGGTGCTGCACATGAACAGTGAAGAGAGAAAAACCGCCACATATTGCGTCATTGGCCTGCTCCATAAATGAAAACTGGCACTAATTTACGCATGAAAAAATAACTTAGTGTGATTATTTTGTTTTCAAAATGTGAACAGGCAGAAGTGTCCGCATGGCGTTTGCAGGGATATGATTCAGATGTGTTTTTTTCACTTCACGTTCATAAAAAATTCATATCTGCATGGCGTTATGGTGGGTTAATTCAGATTCAGCCTGGCCGTGACAGGCTCTTATCATCTGTCTTTCAGCGTCCGAAAATAAGTGGGATTTTTGCCAGGGTTCAGGAAAGGTCTCGCCGGGCGGCAGCGCCGCCCGAATCGGTTTATGTGTTTTCAGGGTACGAACACGGCACGAACGCAGCCATCTTCTTTGTGTTTAAACATCTCATAGCCTCGCGGGGCCTCTTCCAGTGGAAAACGATGTGTCGCCATAAAAGCCGGATTAAGTTCATTTCTGGCAACATGCTCCAGCAGGCGATGCATGTAGCGTTGCCCGTGCTGCTGGGCGGTACGAATAGTCAGGTTTTTATTAATCATCAGCCCCAGCGGAAACTTATCCATCACGCCATACACCCCCAGAATCGCGATGTTGCCGCCTTTACGGCAGGCATATAACGCCTGGCGCAAGGCTGCACCGACATCCGTTTCCAGATGCAGCATCTGTTTGGTCTTGTCATAGACCTGACTTAATCCTTCACCGCGGGCTTCCATGCCGACAGCATCAATACAGCTGTCCGGGCCGCGCCCGCCGGTTAATTCCAGCAGCGCTTCGTTGATATCGACCTCGGTGTAATCCAGCGTGATGCTGCCTGCGAAGTCGCGTGCCATGGCCAGCCGTTCAGGATAGCGATCGATACCAATGACCTGATGCGCACCCATCAGCCAGGCGCTTTGCTGTGCCATCAGTCCGACACCGCCACAGCCCCAGACCACCACGGTGTCACCCGGATGAATATTACAGAAGTCGGCACCCATATACCCGGTCGGCGTCGCATCGGAGAGGAACAGCGCCTGCTCATCGGTTACGCCTTCGGGCACGACGAAGCAATCATTGTCGGCAAAGGGCACGCGAACATACTCTGCATGTGAACCCGCATAACCGCCAAACGCGTGGCTGTAGGCGTAAATGCCGCCCGTGGCATGACCCAGCACCGTTTCGCCTTTCTCCCACTGCGGATGCGTATTGTCACAGCAGGAGGGCAACTGATGCTGGCAATACCAGCAGGAGCCACAGGAGATAAAAGAGGGCACCACTACCCGATCGCCGCGCCGGATATTTTTTACCGCACGGCCAACTTCAACGACCTCGCCCATGAATTCATGACCCAGGATATCGCCCTCCCGCATACTCGGGATCAGGCCGTCAATGACGTGCAGATCGGAGCCGCAGGTGGTGGTGAGCCTGACGCGAATAATGGCATCATGAGGATTGAGCAGACCCGGGTCGGCCACGGTTTCAACGCTTAAATCGTTGACGCCATTCCAGCAGAGTGCGCGCATTTATTTCTCCTTATCCTGACGTCCGCCATGACGACCCGCAGGCTGCCCGTGCAGGGTAGGAATCTCACCGGTTTCAGCCAGACTTTTAAAGCGATGTAACGCTTTGCTGGCCACCTCTTTTGGCAGCAGATCAAATAACGTTGTTACCTTTTTTCCCAGTGCGCCACCCGGCGGCGTGAACTGCAGAGTCAGAGCCAGCTCGGTGCCCCATTCCCCCGGCGCCGGGCGCAGTCGCAGTTCACCTTCGTTAGGAATGTCTGCATCCTCAAGCGAGCGCCAGGCAATAACTTCGCCTGGCTGCGCTTCAACAATGCGGGAATCCCAGCGGTAGTGCTTACCCAGTGGGCCCTCAATCTGCCAGTGTGCATCGCTTTTATTGACCGGTGTCACGCTGGCAAAGTGGCTCATAATGCGGGGCAGAGTATCGGGCTCAAGCCACAGGTTAAAAAGCTCGGTAGCGGGCAGGCCTACAGTAATCCAGCGCCGTAGCGTGAGGGTATTATCACTGGCGGTAATCAGAGATGTTGATGTCAAAATGTCCTCCGATAGTTCTCTCAGTGGAACAAAATCACTGATTTTGAGTTAAGAACAGCTGGCGGAATTTTGCGAGCGAAGCCGCGCCCTGCAGGGCTATAAAGCTTCTGCGATGCATGCCGGGTTATGCGAACAGAGAGGCGTCATGCCTGTCGGATAGTCGGTAGAATACGTGCCGCCAGTTTGGTCATTTTTAGCAGCAAAAAGAGGCAGATATGTCTGTAACTGAAACGTCAGCCAGGGGTGAAAATGTCGCGGAACTCGTCGGCCCCCTGGAAAAACAGGCGGCGAACCGTGCGGATGTCAACTGGCACGACGGTCTGCAAAGCAGAACCAGAATCGCACTGGAAAAAAGTAATCATGTGGTTGAGGCAAAACGGATCGGCGCAGAAGAGAGCCTGAACCTGAAGCTGCGTGTTTACAGCATTCAGCATAAATTGATTGAGCTGGCGCTGGGGTGATTTAAATGGCCCGCTGGTCCGCCCGTAAATCTGCTGGGGTAAAAAAGTGATATTTCAGCACGCAGCGCCGTCCGGCATTTTGCGCGCTTCGCAGAGAAGGCGTATTGCCGGGCAGAATGGTGCCGGTCAGCATCGCATGCTGACCACAGTAATGGTGAAGCTGCTGCAGCAGACGCTGTTGAGCGCGTGCAGCGAGTCCACGACCCTGATACACCGGCAGAATCACCTCATCCATGATCTGAAATCCCTCAATAAAAGCCAGTCGTCGCGGCACACAAATCATCAGCCCAGCCACCATGCCCTGCCAGAGGATCAGAAAAACATGCCCTCCGGCAATATCGTCCCGTAATTCCTGCCTGCTGGTGGCCATCAGCTGATCCCGCAGATGCGGAAGCGTGTGCCAGCTGGCACGATAAGCGCGGTTAATGGCGGAGCTACAGAGGGGATAATCTTTCCGGCAGGCCGTAATCAGCGAAACCTCTTCGTCGTCAGACGCGGAGTGTGAGCCTGGAACGCTAAGGTAAATCAGCTGATCGGTTATACCAATATCGGGATTGGTGGCAGGTAACAGAATACGCATCTTCAGCGGCTTGATCGTTTGCCACTCACGCATGATGGCGGCTGCGGCTGCGTAATCCAGTGCGCCATCACGGGCCACGATCTCAATAAAAGGCTGAGCGGGGTCGCCGCCGAGATAGCGCGGGCCGGTGAGAAAACGCTGGCCGTTAATCGTCAGTTCGCGCTGCAAAAATGTGTGCTGGGGCAGGCCGGTTTCACGCCAGGGGAAGGCGGCGGAGAAGTGATGATCGTGGCATAGGGCCTGCTGCTGAGTCAGCCAGCTGGCAAGCCAGTCGCTGAGACATTCAGATGAGACAGGCACAGTACGGTAGAGCGATAACATATAATTCAGCATAAGATTCCTTATTGCCCGCCGTCAGTAATCTCCTGCCTCTCTGCGTACACTACAGAACCGTGCCGATAAGGCTGCTGAGAGTGTAAACGATACGTTCGCTTTATGACCATCACCATCGCATCGGTCAGCAGGAATATTTAACGTTTCATAACGGTTCCGGACCTGCCGCACACACGTTCTCATGCCGGAAATGGAGTCAGATAAACGTCATCCTCCTGTGCGCTTATTATTGCCGCCGGCTGTGCTGATTTAAAAAACAAAGAGTATTTCCCCGATTTTTGGCATGTTACGCAAACATGGTCAAATTAATTGATGTAATGGGGCTAAGTTGCCCAAAAATTAAATGAAAAATAAAAATATTCATTTTTTACGTAAATATGACGGAATCAGATAATCGGCGGCCGGTAAATGGATTATGCTAAACAGGCTGTTCAATAATTATAAGATTTACGATCTTTTTAACTCCCGGGGGTTATATGGTCCATATTGATTTATGTACCAAAGAGGGTGTGATGAAGGCTTATGCTTTCCAGACGCCCATGCAGGCGATGAACCTGCTGGATAAAATTAAAGATGATGAATTCCAATGGTTTAATCTGGAGTGGGAAGGGTGTCGCTTTACCTGCCCGCATCAGTTTATTAAAAGACTCAGCAGCCGTTCTTATATTAAGTCGTTCTGGCGTTAATCCGACCGCAATGATTAAGCCTGTGCCTGACTGCGTATTCATAACGCAGATTTAATTTAACTGTTTCCGAGCATTTCATTCACCATATTAAACGGGGCAGATTCTGCCCCGTTATTTTTCGTGCCTGCAGTACCTCACGCTGGCGCTCAGCAATAATAATGCACCTCACCTGAGACGGTCGCAGGTTAAACAGTTTCATTATTACTGCTTAATTATTTTAGGCTGCTGTTTATCAGTGCCTGAGAAATGCTCAACAAGGCCTTATGCAAGTGCGTACGGATTTGTCCTACACCCGGCAATGCATCGTGATCCACTGTAAATCCTCTTCTTTTCTTCCCTTGACGTTAAGCATCAACTGTTACACTCAGGTGATACTTCATCCGGATCCCGACTGCAATGCCCCATAAAAAAATGCGCCTTCGTTCGCTGCTGACTTTACTTTCCATTGGGGGCGTCATTCTGACCTCCGGTCTGTTGCTGAGTGCGCTGCTACTGTTTCAGAAGGCCAATATTGAAGACAGTCTGCTAGAAGGAAACATTGCCTATGCCCGTAAACTGGCCGATACCACCGATCGTTACCTGACGACAGCGCAACGGGAATTGGCCTGGAGTGCATCGCAGATCAAGAGCCTTAGCGATCTGAAGCAGCTAAAAGCAGAAACTGAGCGCCTGCGCATGCAGTCAGGCTTCTTCAACTCGGTGGTAGTGGTTAACCATGATGCCATCATTGCGGCAACCTCACCGGATAGCCTGAATCTGACAGGCATGAAACTTCACTCAGCAGCCAGTCTGCAGGCTATTACGACCCGTAAGCCCTTTATCTCCGCGCCCTTTACCTCTGCCGCCGGAAACTATGTGGTGTTTTTATCTCAGCCGCTGTTCAGCGAAGAGGGGGGCTATCTGGGTTATATCGGCGGCACCATTTATCTAAAAAAACAGAGCATGCTGAGCGAAATCCTGAGCCAGCATTTTTATACCAAAGGATCGACGGTCAGCGTGGTCAGCAATGAGGGGCTGATTATTTTCAGTCATGACCCGACGCTTGTCGGAACAAAGATGCTGCTGAGTCTGGCCCTGCAGAAGCGCCTGTCCACCACGGAAAGTGGACATTTTACCCTGGAAAATGGAGGGCAAAGCTATCTGACCGGCTATGGCACGCTGCAGAAAACCGGCTGGAACGTATTTATTACTGGCACCTCTGAAACGGTCAGGCATATTCTGCTGCGCACGGCGGAAAGCGCCATTTGGTTCGTTCTGGGCATTATTCTCCTGACGGCCAGCGTCATCGCGTTTATGGCGGGTCGGATCGCTTCGCCACTGGAAAAGCTGGCGGACAGAGTGCGGGATGGCGGCAGCGAAGCACAGGCGGAGTCACTCGCTACTGTCAAAACCTGGTATTACGAGGCTGACCGGCTCAAAGAAGCGGTGCAGGAGCATCGCCATGCCGTGGCAGGCCATCTGGCTGCGCTTAACGATGAGGCGATGACCGATCCGCTGACCGGGCTTTGCAACCGTCGCGGATTTTCGGCGCTGGCGGCGCAGGCAGACAGTGAACATGAACAGTGTGTCATCGCAATTGATATTGACCATTTCAAGAAGATCAATGACTGGTATGGGCATGACGCGGGCGATGCGGTTCTGGTGAATCTGGCGGCGTTGCTGCGTCAGGCCTGCCGCACCGGCGATATCGTCAGCCGGTTTGGTGGCGAGGAATTTATACTGCTGCTGCCACACACGACGCTGGCCGATGCTGCCCGTACCGCGGAACGCATCCGCGAGACGGTCTGCGCCACCACCTTCCCGTTCGCCGGGGCGATGACCATATCAGCAGGCGTGGCTTCACGGGATGACCAGAGTCGCGATCGCGAGGCGCTGCTGCGCCGGGCGGATGAAGCGCTTTACGAAGCAAAAGCGGCCGGCCGCAATACGGTGATCATTGCCGGGCCGGACGGATTCAGTACGCCTGAGTCTGCCAGATAAGATTGCGGGGCAGGGAAGTCAGGATCAGCACTTACTGCGTAATCGCCAGCCAAGCCACTCATCCAGCGCCGCTTCCGGTAGCGGCCTGGAGTAGAAAAATCCCTGGGCCTGGTCGCAGCCGAACTCAGTCAGCGCCGTAACGGTTTCCGCATTCTCCACGCCTTCGGCCAGCACCATGTAATCAAGGTCTTTGAGCATTGCAATAATACTGCGGGCAATAACACGCGATGCAGTGTCAGACGAAATTTCGCTGATCAGTGAGCGGTCCAGCTTGATCACATCCAGCGGCATGCGCCGCAGATAACTGATGTTACTGTAGCCGGTACCGAAGTCATCCAGTGAAATACCAAATCCCCGTAGCTTCAGCATCTCAAGCCCCTGCATCGCGGTCGGGCTTTCCAGAATCCGTTCCGTTTCCAGACACTCAATGCCCAGCAGCGAAACCGGCAGCTTCGCTCTTAGCATCTGTTCTTCCAGTTCGTCAGCAAAACCGTCACGGGAAAAATCGCTGCTGCTGACGTTAATGGTGATGGGCAGCTGAATATAGCTGTCGCGAAGACGGGCAAGGCGGGCGATGGCGTGCTCTATGACCCAGGCGGTCAGTTCGGTAAGCAGTTGGGTTTGCCTGGCAACGGGCAAAAACTGCGCAGGCGAAAGTTCGCCGCGCTGGGGATGCTGCCAGCGGATCAGCGCTTCCAGTCCTATCGGCTTACCGCTGTGAAGGCAGATTTTCGGCTGCCAGGCGAGCCATAACCCTTTATCTTCGCGAATGGCAGTGGCCAGGTCATGCATCAGGGTGAAATCCTGGGTATGGCGCGTATCCGTGGCTTCACTGAACGGCATTGAGGCAACGTTGCGGGTAATGGCTTCGTGCAACGCGCTGACTGCCCGCCGCAGGATCTCCTGGGCAGGCAATTCACCCGTGTTGAAACTTGCCTCACCGGTATGGGTCATCAGCGCAACCGACAGCCCATCACCAAGATCGGCGCTGATCCCGGCCAGCTTATTGGCCACCCAGCTGGCAGTGAGTCTGCTCTCCTGCCGTGTCAGCAGGGCAAAGCGTCCGGTTGCTACGGTGTAAAGCATTTCTCCTGGGGCAGGGCGCAGACGCAGCGGCAGCAGTGTCGCCACATCCTTCAGCAGGCTCTCAACCGGCCCCATGCCCATTGAGCGTGCCAGTTCGTAGGCACGCGGCATATCGATACAGTCAATCAGCACCAGCCGCCGTGGCGTGGTGTCTCCGGAGGTCGCAAGGAACTGCAGGTCGCGGATCAGACGCTGACGATTGGGCAGGCCAGTTACCGGGTCGGCAAAGCCAGCCGAGTACCAGGCGTCAAGAAAGGACATCACCAGCGCTGCGAGCATTTTCAGCATTGTTACCTGATCGTCACTGAAGCGATGAGGTGCCGTGTCGGTAACGCAGAGCGTACCCAGAATCAGACCGGTACTGCTTTTAAGCGGCACGCCAGCATAGAAACGGATAAAAGGCGCGCCGGTAATCAGCTTATGGTCAGCAAAGCGGCTATCAAGCAGGGTATCAGGCACCACCACGGTGCTGTCACTGTCCACGGCGTGCCGACAGAGCGAGTCCTGTCGCGTGGAATGAGTGAGTGTGAAATTGTGCGCCGCTTTGACGTGCTGCATCTCATCATCCAGAACGGAGATAAAGCTGCCGGGAATACCAATGGCCTGGCTGGCCAGTCGGACGAACTGTCGCAACACATCGTCACGACTCTCGTCGTTACTGCGCAGCGCGTGCAGGGTTCGCGTACGGCAATCGTCGCCGCCGCTAAGGCTCATGAGCATGAATTCCTCCGCACCGTCTGGTTACGGAGCGAAATTAAACAGAAAAATTGAAGGTTATAGCGTCATGACTACAGACTATTTATGTAAAAAGAAAGAGCCATGACGATTTATTTTTTATTACACCGCCTGCCAGACCTGAACAGAATAGCAAATCACTTTTCTTTAGCGAAATATTTTAAGAATGACGATTCTATTATTTTGTCGTTAAAAACTTTTAATTTACGAAATATCCTGCCAGGATAGTAAGCACAAACATAGCGTGCTATATAATAACGCATTAAAGTAGATGACATAACTTATTTTTGTTTAATTTTAACTACACCAATGACAACATCGGGGAAAACCTCATGAACTCACTCAGGCATTTCACTATTCGCCGCGTTGTGCTGTGGATAATGATCGTCTCACTGGGCGTGGTCGCGCTGGCAGGTGGCTACAGCAGTCAGATCGTGCGGGACATCTTTCGTCAGACCGATCGCTCAGCCGTGCTGACGCAGCAGCTAAGTTTTCTGACGCACAGCGCTCTTGTCATGCAGGGCGGAACAGGCGCAGATAAAAATGGCCTGATCGCCTTAACGCCGGCCAGTGCTGACTGGGATAGCTTTCGCGCAGCACTTACGACCTCACCCTCAGAGTATGCAACGGTTACCCGCGCGAAGCTGGATAGCGTGACGCAGCAGCTGGCACAAAATCAGGCTCTTCTTAACGCTGACCGGCGTCAGCTCGAGCGCGTACTGCTGGCGGCACTGCTGGCAGCATTCGCGTTGCTGCTGTTCTGCGACCGCTATCTGGTCGTCCATCTGGTGCGTCCGGTCGGTAAAATCCGCGGTCATTTAAAAATTATTGCCGGAGGTGATCTGACGCGTGAGCCGGAAGATCTGGGTCGCAACTGCGTCGGGCAACTGGTGCCGTTGGTGAAAGAGATGCAGCACAGTCTGTTGCAGACGGTCAGCGCTATTCACGACAACGCAGCCATTCTTCATCGTGAGGCTGGCGACATCGCGGCGGGTAACGCCGATCTCTCCGACCGGACCTCCACTCAGGCCGCTGCGCTGGAACAGACCGCCGCCAGCATGGAAGAGATCACGGTTACCGTGCGTCACAATGCACAGAATGCCCGTGAAGCGCGTGAACTGGCTGCCAGTACCACGGATACGACCCATCAGGGCGTGGAGCTGGTTCAGCGGGTGACGGCAGCCATCACCAGCATCGCACAGGGATCAGAGAAAATCCGGGAGTTCACCACCACCATTAATGGCATCGCATTTCAGACCAATATTCTGGCGCTCAACGCCGCCGTAGAGGCCGCCCGTGCGGGCGAGCAGGGCCGTGGTTTTGCGGTGGTTGCCAGTGAGGTACGTTCACTGGCACAGCGAAGTGCTGCAGCCGCGAAGGAGATCGAAGAGCTGATAGCTGATACCGAGGCACGCGTGGATGATGGCCGACGCGCAGCAGAGAGTGCAGGAACGACTATGGAAGCCGTGCTGCGCGGTGTCGGTGGCGTCAATGAACTGATTGGACAGATTGCGCTGGCTTCGGATGAGCAGAGCAAAGGAATTGCCCAGGTCACCGTGGCGGTGGCTGAACTTGACCGCGTAACGCAGCAGAATGCAACGCTGGTCCAGCAGGTTTCGGCAACAGCAGGCAGCCTCAGTGGACAGACTGAAACGCTGGGCAGCGTCATTACCCGCTTCACCCTGCCGCTTCATGCTGTCGGAGTGGCAATTTGACGCGTTATACCGATGAAAAACAAGAGGCTGTGCGGATGCCGGTCAGGCATAGCCTGATGGGCCATTTTATTCATCCGGAGATAACGGCTCTGTAAAATAAAATAGCCGTTAATATTCACTCTTTTTTTATCGCTGAATGAAACGGTCATTTTTAAAGACGGTGGTGAATGTTAACCACGGGCTGAGCATTATCACTATTCAGAACAGCGATGATTATTTTTAGTGCGCAATAATTATCCGGTTCACGAAATAAATTTAATTACAGTTTATACCTGTGGTTTTACCTGAGCTTTACGCTTTCCTGACGATTGCGGATTGCCGCGCATTCAAAGCTTAACTCAAATTTATGTGTTGGCCACAGGTGAATTCGGTTGTCTGGCCATCTCACCGGGGCACCGTATGCGGAGCGTTTCATATGGGAAATCAGATTTTACAGCGGCCTGTTGCCGTTCAGCATAACGTACGTGAGCTGCGTCTTGCGGCCGGTCTTTCGCAGGAGATTGCAGCTGAACGCTTCGACCTTAGCCAGCGAGTCTGGCAGACCAAAGAAGCATCCAAAAATCCTGCCCTGCTCAGCCAGGGAGAATATGAACTGCTGATGCTGCTGGCAGGAGAGCATCCGCACTTCGAACTGGTTCCAAAGCTTAAAAAGTAAGGCGTTCTGCCGCTATTTTCCGCTGAAGTTAACGTATTTCAGGCCGATATAAAGAGCTAAGCGAAGCGCATTATTTCGCGCGTCTTATCTGCTCTGGCAGGATTGTTCTGGCATGGTCCGTTATTAACCATCATACCGTCACGATCTCACTGCCTGGCATAACGTATTAACCGGCATCCCGCTGTCTGTGATGCCGGCTTTATCGGGCTCATGGCGGCGGGCTTTTGCTGCAGAGTTCACTGACGGGCCTTTCTTCCGGCAGCGGGTCGGCAGCCAGTTCTGCGCGTCCTGTCTGATTGAACGTGTCCTCTTCATGCTGCGTCATGCCGGCCACAGCAGATAACATCAGAGGGGATTTACGCTGAAACGTCCAGTTTATCATGATGCCGAGGCGGCTCGCCTTGATGCACTTAAGCAGTATCATCTGATGGATTCACCGCCGAGCGATGCGCTGGATCGCCTTACCACGCTTGCCGCGCGACTGTTCCGCGTACCGGTTGCGTTTGTATCGCTTATTGATGAGAAGCGACAGTTTTTCGCTTCACGGTACGGTTTGAATATTTCCGGTACATCGCGCAACGTCGCCTTCTGCCACCATACGCTGGCGCAGGGCGATATCCTCTGCGTGCCCGATACGCTGAAAGATCCCCGCTTCCGCGACAGTCCGCTGGTTCATGGCTACCCCTTTATCCGCTTTTATGCCGGGATCCCGCTCTCAACGCCGGATGGTCATCATATTGGCACCGTCTGCCTGACCGACACGCATCCGCGCGATCTGCTGACTTCAGAAGATCGGAAGCATCTGGCCGATATAGCTGCGCTGGTGATGGATCGCATGGAGATGCATCGTCTGGAGTTACTGCGCTACACCAGTCAGCAGCGGCTTCAGGCAATCTCATCCACCTCACCCGACGCCATTGTCTGTACGGACCTGCGGCGCGGCATCACTTTCTGGAATCCGGCAGCCACTGCTCTCTTCGGCTACAGCGCAGAGGAGATGAGAGGTCAGTATGTCAGCGAGCTGATCCCGGCGCGCTGCCAGACTGACTACCGTAACGAGCTGGCCCGGATTACCTCAGACGAAGCGGCTATCTCTCATCCTCGTTCGTTGCAGATATGGGGCGTCACGCGTGACGGCCGTGAATTCCCGGCAGAAGTCTCTTTTTCGGGCTGGCGTGAAGAGGGCGAGCGGCTGGTGGGCATGATCATCCGTGACGTCACGGCCCGCTATGAAAGTGAGGCGCGTCTCTGTGAGCTGGCTTCTCTGGATATGCTGACGCGACTCGCCAGCCGTAGCGCGTTCATGGATCAGGTCGGGCAACTGACCAAAGCGGGCGTTCCCTACACCTTACTGATGACCGATCTTGATGGTTTCAAAGAGGTGAACGATACGCTGGGACATGCAGCAGGCGATGCGCTGCTGTGTCACGTTGCCGAGCAGATTCGTGCGGTGTGTACCGGTGCCGTGACGGCTGCGCGGCTGGGCGGCGATGAATTTGTGATCCTGCTGGCGGGCGGCAGCGCTGAGGCGGCGATTACGGCGGAAAAACTGATTGCGGCCGTACAGACGCCGTTCCGCTATCACGACTCGCCGGTTGTGGTCGGTGCCAGCACCGGTATCGCTTCCTACCCGGATCACGGTCGCGATCCCTCTGCGGTGATGTCCGCCGCTGATCTGGCACTCTACCGTGCCAAAGCCTCAGGCAAAGGCTGCAGTATCCTGTTTATGCCCGAGTTTCGTGAAGCGGAGCAGCAGCGTCGCCGTTTCGAGCGCGAACTGGAAACGGCGGTGCGGCAGCAGCAGTTCACACTTTACTATCAGCCCCGCTTCGACGTGGAGAGTGGAAAGCTGGTGGGTTGCGAGACGCTGGTACGCTGGCAACACCCGACACGTGGGCTGCTGTTGCCTGCCGACTTTATCGGCATGCTGGTTAAAAGCCCGCTTTCCGTAACGCTGGGGGAATGGATCATCCGCAGTGCCCTGGCACAGGTCCGGCAGTGGCAGGTGCGATCCCCCGAGCTTCGCGTCAGCATCAATCTTTTTCCGCGTCAGCTGACAGGGAACAGCCTGGAAACCGTTATACGCGAGAGTGCCGACGGCGATGCGGGTTTTGTTGAGCTGGAAGTGGATGAGCCTCTGCTGGCTGTACTGGTGCAGGATATGCCGGTTCAGGTTGAAGCGGTGCGCCGGACCGGTGCCTCATTTATCATTGATCATTATGGACGCACGCTGGGGGCCATTAATTTGCTGCGCCACAGCTTTGTGGCAGGTTTCAAAATCGACAAGTCGCTGACGCACGAGCTCAACTCCAGCATGCGGGTGCGAATGATGTTCCGATCTATCACCGCACTCGGCAAAAGTCTGGGTATTCGGGTGGCTGCTGAAGGGGTTGAAGACAAAGAGCAGATCGCCTTTGTCACGTCAGCCGGATGTCACATTATGCAGGGCAATGGCCTGTGCCGGCCACTGACACCGGCGGACTTTGAAGCGATGCTGTACGGCGAGGAGCATTCTGTGCCCGCTGTTGCCAGCGGTTACGATGTCACATTACCCTGAACCCTCTGACCCTGGCAGTCGAAGAAAGGGGACGATCGACGCCCGTCTGTCTGTCCGGGTCAGCGAACGGGCCGGTACGCCTGTTTCAGTAATCCGAAAATCCAGTCATCCTGCCACTGACCATTGAGGAAGAAATTCTGCCGCAGAGTGCCTTCCTGAATAAAGCCTGCGGAGAGCAGCGTGCGGCGAGAGGCGACATTGCCAGCCGTCACCGTTGCGGTCATTTTGCGGTAACCCTGTTGCTCAAAGCAGAAGGCGATAATGGCATGCAGCGACTCGCTGCCGTAGCCTTTGCCCTGTGCCTCCGTGGCCAGAATAAATCCGGACTCCGCAACACCTCCTCCACGATCGATAAATCCGCAGAAGCCAGCAGGATGACCCGTCGTTTTTTCCTCAATGACCAGGCAAAGCCAGTGTGTGCAGCCTTTGTACCAGGCTGGCAGGCGTACGTCGAATGACAGGGTTCGGATCTCTTCAGCACTGCGCGGATCGCTGATGTACTTCATCACCGATCTGTCCTGACTGAGCGCAAGATAAAAGGGCCAGTCTTCCTGTTTCAGTGGCCGATAGGTCAGGCGTGGCGAGGTGACATCAATGGGCATTTCTGGCCGAACTTCAGCGGACTTTTCAGCAGACATAGTGCCATTCCCTGCGGACAAGACGGTAAGGTGATGGCGCAAAGATAGCACGGAGCGGCAGACTGATGGCACGTGCGTTCGCGACTTTGCGAGGCGTTTCGCAATCCCGCGGCAGTCTCACCCTGCGCGATATTACCCGGCGACTCGCGGATCATATTTTCCTGTCAGAGCGGAGCGGGCAGGCCATCTGCTCACATCATTGCTACGCTTTTAGCGAGATGGCTGACTTTGTCCCTGATGAGAGTAATTTCCAATGGATCTGAAAACTTTTGAAATAGCCTGCTGGGCAGTACTGACAGAGGCTGCCGCCGATCCGCAGGCTGGATTTCGTTATCTGACGCTCGCTACCGTGGATGCTGCACAACGGCCTCAGGCACGTACTGTGGTACTGCGCGAGTGCCATGATGTACGCCGGACGCTGACCTTTTATACCGATGTGCGTAGTCCAAAGTGGCAGGAGATGGCGGCGAATCCCCAGGTTACCGTATTGGGATATTGCCATGAGCGCCGCCTCCAGCTACGGCTGGTGGGACAGGCTGAGTGTTACGCAGCGGGAAGTGCAGTTGCCCGTAACGCCTGGCGTACGTTACCGCAGCACACGCGCCAGACGTATATCGCCGGGCCGCCGGGAGAAGCGCTGGCCCCCGCTCACGAGACACCTGTCGCGACGGCAGCGGAAACTGGCGAATCGCGTTTTGGCGTAATGATTGTGCAGGTCAACATGCTGGATGCGTATCAGCTTCAGCGCAATGAAAATCAGCGCGCACTGTTTCACTATCCTGCCCATGGCGAACGGCAGGAAAGCGGATGGATCAACCCCTGAGGTGAGGCACGCCAGGCGTGCTCACTGCCTGACCCCTTCTCTTTGGCTTACCTGAAAACAGAGATTTCACTGCAATTGACCCTGAGATCCTCTTTTTATCTGCCGCATCGCTTATCCGATTTTAGCGCCATGTTATCTTCACATCACGGCATATTTCTGCTTTTTACTTTCCTTTGTCATTGTTTGTGCCAGGCTTTAACTAACCGAAAAGCAGTCACTTATGCTCAAGGTCAGGGAAAGTACAAATGATCGCTCTGTATCACAGGCAGGTTAACCATGAATAATCAACCTCCTGAAAAACCAGGATCAGAGAGTAGCGAACAGGTCTTAAGTCTGGCGGAGGAAACCGTTGAGGTCTCGAAACAGCGGGTCATCGACGGTCATGTCAGAGTCACCCGCCAGGTGACTGAACATCAGCAGAAAATTGCGCTGATGCTCCGGCAACAGACGGCGGACGTTCAACGCATTCCTAAATCGGAGCGGCTGACTGAGGTGCCGGCGATCCGTGAAGAAAATGGCGTCCTGATTATTCCGATTGTCGAGGAAGAGGTCGAGATCGTCCGTCATCTGGTGCTGAAAGAGGAGTGGCACATTCGCAAAGTCGTCAGCGAGGTGGAGATAGAACAGATTGTCTCCCTGCGCCGGCAGCAGGCTCATCTGACCCGAATACCCTATTCAGAGCCATCCGAATCCATCACCGAGGAACACAACATGGCGCGTGAAACAATTGTAACAATGTTCAGCAATATCTCACTGGCAGAAGGTGCAAAGCGTAACCTGATTAAGGCCGGGTTCCTGGATGATGACATTGATATCATCTCCGGTGAGCGGCTGCGCACTGAAGGTCATGAAGCCCGTCATCCGGGCTTCTGGCAGCGCCTGTTTGGCAACACGCTGGAAGAGGATCAGGCTGAAGTCTATGAAGATGCGATGCGTACCGGCGGTGTAGTGCTGTCGCTGCGGGCCGATGAAGATGAGTTACCTCGTGCCCTGGGCATCCTTGATGCCCATGAAGAGCTTACCGAGCGCAGTGCCGCACGGCCTGATGACTATGCGACTGATGATGGCCTGACAGCGCCCGCCAGTGGAACGCTTCAGGATAAGGGTGCCATCGATCCGCTCCATACCGATCCTGCCCAGCGCAGCGCGGCGCGTACAGCCCTGACCGGTGATGAGAGTGACGAGGATGTGCTGCGTCTGGCCGAAGAGCGACTGGAAGTAGGTAAACGACTGGTTAGCGAAGGTTCAACCCGCGTGCGCCGCTACACTGTCACCGATCAGGTCTCAGAAAATGTCTCGCTGCATGAGCAGCACGCCGCAATCTTCCGTCGTCCGGTGAATGAATCAGGATCACCTACTCATGTTGACTGGTCTGAAAAAACGATTGAAGTGGAAGAGACGCATGAGCAGCCCGTGATTAATAAGACCGCGGAGATCATTGAAGAGGTGGTGTTACGTAAAGAGACAAGCGATCGGGTTGAAACCATTAACGATTCGGTACGCCGTCAGGAAGTGGATATTGACCATGCCAGTACAGATCCTCTCGGCGCAGACCGGCTGACCGGGAATCGTACTGTGGCCGATCCGTTACTTGAAAGCACGCGTCAGGCGCGCGCTGACGACAGCCGTCCGGTAACGCCAGGCAGCGAACCTGCGCATAAAGAGGGTTTCGCGGAAAAAGCCGGTGATAAAATCGCCGAAGCAAAAGAGAAGGTCGAAGATAAGTTTAAAAAACCGTAATGCTGTCGCGGTGATATTCATCTTTCAGGTCTGAAAAAACCCGTCGCTGACGGGTTTTTTTTACGTGTAGAGTAATTTTGAATTAAATCTCCGGCGCGGGATCGCCTTTCAGTCTTTTTGGCCCGAAATGACCATTATGTGTGCCTGCCTGCCAGCGAAACGTTCACAACCGGCGCTGAACACCTGGACGCGATTTTTGTGCTCATGTGCTTGGTTTCTGCTGAGCGTGCAATGATACAGCCATCATCTTAAGATAAAACGACGTACGGTTTACAGGTTTCAGGCGGTCTACATAAAGTTTGCAGGAACGCATGCTGAATACGGCAGGGTAAACGCAAATACGGTAAAAATGTGATGACTTATAAAATCAAACCGATTCACAGTGAAGCAGATTATGAAGCCGGTCTGGCCGCCGTATCTCTCCTGTTCGACAATGAGCCAGAACAGGGAAGTGAAGCCGGTGACTTTCTGGAAGTTTTGATCCTGCTTATCGAAAAATATGAGCAGGAACATTATCCGATTGAGGCACCTGATCCAGTGGAGGCGATTAAATTCCGCATGGAGCAGATGGGGCTAACAGCGAAAAACCTGGTGTCGGCAATTGGACGCATGAACCGCGTCTATGAGGTACTGAATCATAAGCGTGCGCTGACGCTGCCGATGATCCGGAACCTGCATAAAATGTTCAATATTCCGCTCGCATCACTCGCAGGCGCAGCTCAATCCGACAGGATGAGCGTCCGGTAACTAAAGCCCGCCCTGCGCGGGCTTTTTTATGTGCTGTTCTTTTTTACAGCCCTGAATCAGTCGCCCCCGCGTTGTGCTGTCTGAAATCCCTGACTACCCTTGCTGGTGTTTCTGGCTCGTAACGGGCCGGATAGCCCGAAAGCCGGGTCAGCCTCTGCAATTTTCAGTTATTAACGGCAGGTTGTCGTTAATCTGCCGTGCATCATCAAACAGGGACACCATGACAGAACAAGACAACGCCCATACTTATCGCGCTGACGAGCACATTGATCCTTATGTCTCAGTACAGGGTGCAAGAACACACAATCTCAAGGATGTGTCGCTGCGGTTTCCCCGGAATGCAATGGTGGTGTTTACCGGGGTTTCAGGCTCCGGAAAATCCTCACTCGCCTTTGACACGCTTTATGCAGAAGCCCAGCGCCGGTTTATCGAGTCGATTTCACCCCATGCCCGTCGCCTGATCGATCAGGCCGCTGCGCCAGATGTAGATAACATTGACGGACTTCCGCCCGCGGTGGCGCTTCAGCAAAGCCGGGCTGGCGCGCAGGAGCGTTCAACGGTGGGCAGCCTGACCCGTATTTCCGTCACGCTGCGTCTGCTGTTTTCTCGTGCGGGCACAAGGCCTGACGGTGTGCCGTTTATGACCGCCGATTATTTCTCGCCTAACAATCCTGAGGGTGCTTGTCCACATTGCCAGGGGCTGGGAAGAGTGCACACCGTTAAAACCGAGTCGATGGTGCCGGATAGCTCACTGAGTATCCGCAAGGGGGCTATCGCGTCATGGCCCCGAGGCTGGCATAACAAAAACCTGCGCAGCATCCTTGAGACGCTCGGCTACGATGTCGATGCACCCTGGAATACGCTTTCAGCCCGCGACCAGCAGTGGATACTGCTGACTGACGAACAGCCATCGGTGCCGATTTTTGTCGGTCTGAATGCTGAACAGCGTGAAAACGCGCTGGCGGCGGGCGAAGAGCCCGCTTATACCGGCACGTACACCAGCGCAGCAAAAATCGTATTGCAGAGCTATTCCAATGGCAGCGAGACGACGAAAAAACGGCTGGCGCGCTTTGTCACGGTCACACCCTGTTCAGCGTGTCACGGCAAAAGGTTAAACCGGAACGCGCTATCCGTGACCTTTGCCGGTTATGACATTGCCAGCCTGAGTGAGCTGTCGGTATCTGAACTTGCTGAACGGCTGAGGCCTTATGCAGACGGTTCATCATCAGATCTGCCTGCCGAGGCGGCACTGCGGGAAGCCGTTATCCGGATGGCGTCAGATATCTGCATGCGGCTTGAACAGCTTGAGACGCTGGGTCTGGGGCATCTGGCACCGGGACGCCGCACCACGCTGCTCTCATCCGGCGAGTTGCAGCGCGTACGTCTGGCCACCCAGCTGATATCGCGGCTGTTTGGTGTGCTTTACGTGCTGGATGAGCCGTCTGCTGGTCTGCATCCCGATGATGTCAAAGCGCTGCTCGCATCCCTGAAGAACCTGGTACGTGCAGGTAACTCGCTGGTGGTCGTCGAGCATAATATTGATCTCATTGCCGAGGCGGACTGGCTCATCGAAGTCGGTCCCGGCCCGGGTACGCATGGCGGTGAGATTGTTTATAACGGTGAACCGGCAGGCCTCAAAGACGTCAACGCTTCACCCACCTCTGGCTATCTCTTCTCCCGCAGCTATACCGGACTGCGCCAGCGCCGGCCCGCGGAGAGTTGGCTCAGGCTTGAGCAGATCCATTGCAACAATATTACCGGCGTGGATATCGCTATCCCGCTGGCGAGAATGACGGCGGTTACCGGTGTTTCCGGCTCCGGCAAATCGACGCTGCTGAATCGCGTGCTTCCGGAAATGCTCGGACGTTTTGATAAAACATCTGACAGTGAAGAGGGTGAGGAAGAGGACCTGGTCCCGGACGTTAAGGGGCTGGTTGTCAGCGGAAATGACGCCATTGGCCGTCTGGTCAGAATCGATCAGCGTCCTATCGGGCGGACGCCACGCTCCAATCTGGCCACCTACACCGGCTTTTTCGATATCGTCCGCAGGCTGTTTGCAGAAACCCCCGAGGCGAAAGCCAGAGGTTTCAGCGCCAGCCGGTTTTCCTTCAATCTGCCCGCGGGTCGCTGTCCTGCATGCGAGGGACAGGGACAGATTTCGATTGAGCTGCTCTTTATGCCCAGCGCCACCGCAACCTGCTCGGTCTGTGCGGGACGCCGTTACAACCCCGAAACGCTGGAGGCGAAGTGGAACGACCTGACCATAGCGGATGTGCTTGATCTCACCGTAGACGACGCCACCAGGGTGTTTGACGGGTATGACGGGATCCAGCGTTCACTGTCGGCTCTGCGATCTCTGGGGCTGGGATACCTGACACTGGGTCAGCCCGCCACGGAACTCTCTGGCGGTGAGTGTCAGCGCATCAAGCTCGCCTGGGAGCTGCAGCGTGTCCAGCGGACAGCTACGCTCTATCTGCTTGATGAACCGTCTACAGGTTTGCATCCCTCTGACATGGATAAGTTGCTGATTGTGCTGGATGAACTGGTGACGCGCGGCCACACCGTCGTGATGGCGGAACACACCATGCGCATCGTGGCTGAAGCGGACTGGGTGATTGATCTGGGACCTGGCTCCGGTCTTAAAGGCGGAAGGATTGTTTCATGCGGTACGCCGGAAACGGTCAGCACATCGGCTGAGAGTCTGACTGCGCCCTGGCTTTCCGCACAGCTGAAAAAGAGGACAGGCGATCCGGCGTAACTGGATTGCACTGAATGACGCCGCCGCTGAAACGGCTGCACTATAAGGGCTCAGGGGTAAGCTTATGAGCCCTTCAATAGTGATAACGGCATGAGGCGATTAATAAAGCGTCTCCACTGACGGCATAAACCAGCCGATGTTCTGCCGTAATTCTGCGTGACCAGAAGCCTGCAAGATTATGCTTTAATGGCTCGGGTTTTCCTTTGCCTTCAAAAGGCGTCCTGCTGGCATCTTTTAGCAACTCATTAATCTTTTTGACCGTTTTTTTATCGGTATCCTGCCAGTAGAGATAATCTTCCCAGGTTTCTTCGGACCAGGTCAGTTTCACTCAATAATATCCCTGTCAGTCCCGTTACCGCTTTGCAGGCTTTCGATGGAATCCATTAACCTGTGAGCATTCTTAGGTGACCGCAGCAGGTAGGCTGTCTCTTCCAGTGAGTTATATTCTTCAAGCGACATCAGCACGCAGGATTCACCGTTCTGGCGGGTGATTAATACCGGCGCTTTATCTTCAACCGTCTGAACCATAGTGGCAGACAGATTTTGTCGGGCTTCGCTGTAACTGATTGCTCTCATAGAACCTCCACAGAGTAAGTAATACAAGTCATTGTACAATGATAAGCTATGACAGGGAAGTCAGGTGAGAAGACTGGGGTACCATCACCGACGTGTTTTCTCTTGAGAAACTGATGGTACGGTGTTTCTCGCAGAGAAACAGGCAGTCAGATAACCCATCAGCGCAGCGGCGCATTGACCTGCAACGCATCCAGCTCACGCGCATCGTGACTGCAGAAAAAGGTGATTTCGCCGCCGCGCTGGCAGGAGAGTTCACGCAGTCGCTGCTGGTTGTGCCGTCTGGCCACATTATCTATGCCCATCATCCACTGGTAAAAACGCAATCCTGGCGTGCAGTGGCGCGTCGGCTGCCGCATTTCGCCGCGGTAGAACCAGGCGTCGCCGCCGTGCAGCAGCCAGCCATCGGGCTGCTGAATGGCAATGCCCGCGTGACCCGGCGTATGGCCCGCCAGCGGCACCAGCAGAACCTCCGGGGGTAAATCCCGCAGGCGATTAACCGCCTCAAAACCAAACCATGTTTCCCCCTGCGGCTGATAGGTTTCCCAGTTGCTGATCCCGCCCCATTGTCCGGGACGATAGCGCTCACGCGACAGCCAGCTGTGACGCTGGTGGGCGGTATCGACCTCCTGCTGCATCAGATGGATACGCGCCTGCGGAAAATCGGTTAGTCCGCCAGCATGATCAAAATCGAGATGGGTCAGAATAATATGGCGCACATCGTCAGCCCGAAAGCCCAGCGCCTTCACCTGTGACAAGGCGGTGAGATCGTCGCGCCGCTGAATATTGTTTAAGGCGCGGAAAAAGCCCGAGAGACGACTGCCGGGCGTATGGATATCCTGCCGCCCAAAGCCGGTATCGACCAGCACCAGCCCGTCGCGGTCTGTCTCAATCAGCAGGCAGTGACAGACCAGGTGCGCCTTCAGGCCTTTACTGAATCCATCATAAAACGCGCCGCCCAGCGGGCACATACAGCCACAGTTAAGGTGGTGAATTTTCATCGGGCCTCCATAGGGTCATCGACAAAATCTCTGAGAGACTACGGCCTGTCCGGCACGCAGCACATTAGCCTGGCTATAGAGTGTAGAGCGGGTTGAAACAACAGGCGGAGCGGTGAAGCGGATAACCGGGCAAAAAAAGCCGGTTATCCGCCAGAAAGCAGAAAATTAACTGTGGAACAGCGGGAAAGCACCGGTCAGCAGACCGCCCGCCATCAATACCAGACTGACCAGAATCCCCCACTTGATGGCAAAGCGCTGGTGGTCGCCGATATCGACTTTCGCCAGGCCCACCAGCAGGTAGACAGACGGCACCAGCGGACTCAGCAGGTGGAATGGCTGGCCGACAATAGAAGCGCGGGCAATCTCTTCTGCAGTAATACCGTAGCTGGCCGCCGTCTGGGCAATAACCGGCAGAATGCCGAAGTAAAAGGCATCATTCGACATAAAGAAGGTAAACGGCAGACTGACCAGCGCGGTAAACACCGCCAGGTAAGGTCCGAAGCTGGGCGGGATTACCGCCAGCAGGCTCTTCGCCATGGCGTCAACCATGCCGGTGCCGGAGAGGATGCCGGTGAAAATACCGGCGGCAAAAATTAATGCGGTCACCGCCAGCACGTTACCGGCATGGGAACTGATACGGGCTTTCTGCTCCTCCAGCGTGGGATAGTTGAGCATCACTGCAATGGCAAACGCCAGCATGAACAGGATCTGAATAGGCATTAAACCAATCACCAGCAGCACCAGCAGCACGGTGGTCAGGATAAAGTTAGGCCAGAACATCTTCGGGCGACGGTTGGCAGCGCACTCTTCGGCATCGCCCAGACCCAGCTCGATGTTGTCGAGATGGTGATCTTTCATGGTCATCACGCCTAATCGTTTACGCTCACGCAGGCCAAACAGCACCGCCATCGCTACCAGGCTGACGCAGGCGAGCAGCATCGCGGGCAGCATTGGAATAAAGATGTCGAGAGCATCAATACGCAGTGCCGCCGCGGCACGCGCTGTCGGGCCACCCCAGGGAGAGAGGTTCATGATGCCGCTGGCGAGGTTGACCAGACAGGTCATCATCAGCACGTTCATGCCCAGCCGGTGATAGAGCGGCAGAAATGCGGCAATGGCAATCATGTAAGTGGTAGAGCTGTCACCATCCAGAGAAACCAGTAGTGTTAGTACCGCCGTTCCGACCAGCACTTTCAGGGGGTCACCGCGCACCATCCGAAGAATAAAGCGCACCAGTGGGTCAAACAGTCCGGCATCAATCATCAGACCAAAATAGAGAATGGAGAAGGTCAGCATTACACCGGTCGGAGCCAGCTTTTTGACGCCATCCAGCATCATGGCACCCAGGCCTGCGTAAAAACCGCCAATCAGCGCAAATATGGTTGGTATCAGGATCAGCGCAATCAAGGCTGACATACGTTTGGTCATGATCAGATACATGAAGCAAACAACCATGGAAAAACCCAGTATCGTCAGCAAATTAACAGCCCTCGCAATGGCGGAAAAGTAATGAAAAAGTTACATACCGGCAGGAAAATTCAGGTAATTACTTAGCGTGGTAATGATTAACCTGTTGTTTTAATTAACCCTGCATTCAAAGATGATAATAAATAGTTGTCAGTATTTAGCATTTCTTTAACAAAGAAGGGTGATCACGATCATCTTTAAACGGTTCTTAAACGAGATTGTGTGACTGAGATCAAAGGATGATGAAGTGTAACCGGGGTTTCGGGCCAGCTGGGGCTGAATCAGGCGGGTAATAGAGTGGTGGAGAAACAGGGTAACCGGCTGAGCCATAATGCTCAGCCGGTTAACGTTATTGGCTGCCTAACAGCTGAATAATCATCTCAGGGGTTTTATTGGCCATCTTACTGACGGCTGTCTGTCCCTGCTGAATAATCTGGCTGCGCGCCAGCTGACTCGCTTCTTCAGCATAGTCTGCATCCTGAATGCGGCTGCGAGCCGCTGAAGTATCCACGCCCTGCTGTGACAACACGTTACGATTGGATTCATAACGGTTTATTTTTGCACCGTAGAGCGACTGATAGCCGCTGATCTTCTCCAGCGCTTTATCCAGCGCCTTCATGGCGGTGGCGATGTCGCCACTGGTCAGCAGGGTAGTGTTTTTCAGTCCCAGCGTTTTGGTATCTGACGGCGTAGCGGGAATGCTATCCGACTGGATCGGCTGACCATAGTCGGCGCTGGTGATCACTTCGAGAGGACGACTCTCATGTGGCGGCGTTGCAGGCACGCCTTTAGGTTCCGGAAGGTTTCCCCAGGTCAGACTACCGGTGAAGGAGCCGTTGCCGACCACCACCACAATCAAATCTTCGCTGACGGTGTCCAGCGAGATGCGCTCCAGCCGGGTGCCGGTATTGGTGCCGTTGTTGAAATCGCCGCTGGCGACATCTTCATAACGGTCGCCGTCACCGCTGTAGGTGATGTTCATCCCGTTGTAGCTGCTGCTGTTACTGCCCGCCAGCGCCCAGCTCGTGCCGCCTTCCAGCAGCTGTGCGCTGTCATAGGTCGCGCCAGTGGAGAAACCATTATTGCTGGTCAGCAGGCGGGATTGTGCCGTTGTCGGATCTGTAATGCCTTTACTGACCCAGGTGTAATCAGGCGCACTGCCGTCCAGCGGCGTACCGGCCAGATGCTTGCCGTCGCGGGTAAACAGCTGGAGATCGTCATCCTGACCCAGCGAGTCAATCGTAATGCTTATCGACGTTGCTCCTGCCGGGATATAGGCCAGTGGGATCACACCCGAGGTAAATGAGTAACTCTTGCCCGGGATCGGGAATTTTACGTTGATAGGGTCAACGTTACCCAGTTTCGCAGGCGGCAGATCGGGATTATTGGTTGCCAGCGGATAACGCCCAAAAATTTCGGTGTGATCGGCAACGTCGTTGATGCCAGCCATTATCTGCTGATACTGGTTGTTGACGCTCTGCCGATCCGCGTCCGACAGCGTACCGTTAGCGGCCTGGACCGACAGCGTACGCGCCTGAATCAGCAGATCGACGATAGTGCCCAGGCCGCCACTGGCGGTCTGGGAATAGCTGATGGCGTCATTAAGGCCGCGTGCCACTACCGCGTCGGCGTTGACATTGGCCGTCATACGGTTGGCAATCGCCTGACCTGCCGCATCGTCTTTAGCACTGTTAATCCGCATCCCTGATGATAGCCGTTCAACCGTTCGTCCCAGAACGGAGTCAATACCGTACCGCAATTTGTTCGTAATGGCGGCGGTTTCGTTATGGTTGATCGTTAACATGGTCGCTTCGAACAGGGAGAGGAGTCTCTGTTTTATCGGCAGGGTGATAAGCAGCTTTAATCTCTGCGGCGACAAAAACTGCGCAAAGACGGGGACAGGAAGGCAACTGGCTGATGGGTAATTGCTTTTCAGATAAAATAAATTAACGGTTCGCCAGGTCAGGAAAGAAGCCTGCTACGCAGAGACGCAGCAGGCGAGGGGAGTTTAGTTAAACACCATGCCGCCGTCAATCAACAGCGACTGACCGGTCATATAATCGGAGTCGGGACTGGCGAGGTAAGCAACGCAGGCGGCCACATCCTCCGGCTCGGAAAGCCGTCCCAGCGTAATACGTTTTGCAAATTCTTCGGTGCCGTAACCGGCGGGTTTTCCGGCGGCTTCAGAGATTTGCCGGTCGATCTCTTCCCACATCGGTGTTCGGACAATGCCCGGGCAGAAGGCGTTGACCGTGATACCGGCGGGTGCCAGATCGCGCGCGGCGGTCTGTGTCAGGCCACGCACGGCAAACTTACTGGAGCTGTAGACCGCCAGCTCTGGATTGCCGACGTGACCCGCCTGCGAACAGGCGTTGATGATTTTGCCGCCGTGACCTTCAGCCGCAAACGCCTTGATGGCGGCCTGCATGCCCCAGATCACCCCTTTGACATTGACGTTGTAGACCTTGTCGACCACCGCTTCGGTGATCTCAGCAATCGGCGTCGAGGGCGCAATACCGGCGTTATTGACGATGACGTCAAAACCGCCCAGTGTGCGACGCGCCTCTTCAACAGCGTCCATCACCTGATCGCGCTGCGAGACATCCACTTTCAGCGCAATCGCTTTACCGCCCTGCTGATTGATCTTCTCCGCAACCAGGCGGGCAGTCTCCTGATTGAAATCGGCTACGGCCACCGCCAACCCATCTTTTGCCAGACGCAGGGCGATCGCTTCACCAATGCCCTGGCCTGCGCCGGTTACAAATGCCACTCTGTTTTTCATCCTGATTTCCTTTTTACGAGATTAAAGAAGCTGGCTCAGATGCAGCTGACCCATCAGCAGCGGGTTGTCGGCGTAATCGACCGGCACAGCCACCACGGCAGGACCCTGAACATCCATCGCTTTACGCAGCGCCGGCTCCAGTTCTGCTGCGCTGGTCACCGCAAAGCCCGCAGCGCCAAACGCTTCGGCGTAGGCTTTGAAATCGACCGGGCCAAAATTGACACCGGAGACGCGGTGATATTTTTTCTCTTCCTGCATTGCCACCATGTTGTAGGCGTTATCTACCCAGACGATGTGCAGGATATTGGCTTTTAACCGGACGGCAGTTTCCAGCTCCATGCTGGACTGCAGGAAGCCACCATCCCCTGAAACCGATACCACTTTGCGCTGCGGATCGACCAGCCAGGCACCAATCGCCCACGGCAGCGCTACGCCCATGGTCTGCTGACCGTTGGAGATCATGATCTGGCGGGCACGGAAGCTGTAGAGATAACGGGCGATCCAGATGTGGAAGCTGCCCATATCGACGGTGAGGCTGACGTCGCTGTTAATGATGTCCTGCATGGCGCGCACGATACGCAGCGGATGCAGGGCAAATTGATTGAGGCTGGCACCCTGCATCGCCAGCAGTTTGCGCTGCTGCTGACGATCTTCAAGAATGCTGGCGGCTTCTGCTGTCAGCTGCAGCGGCGCGGTAATGCGTGCTGCCAGTTTACGCACGGTGGCGGCGATATCGCCCACCAGCTCGGCGTCCGGCAGGTAGCGGTTGTCGGTCTCTGCCGGAATCACGTCGATGTGAATCAGGGTGGCGTTACCGCTGTTCCACATCGCCGGTTCGTATTCTACCGGGCTGTAACCGATGGTGATGATCAGGTCAGCCTGTTGCAGCAGCCGGTCACCCGCCTGGTTGTTAAACAGTCCGACGCGACCGGCAAAGCGTGAGAAGTGATCCTGTCTGATCGCGCCCGCCGCCTGATAGGTGCTGGTGACCGGAATGTGGCTGCGGCTCAGCAGATCGTGAATGGCTTCGCTATTTTCCGGCTGGCTCGCCATTAATCCCAGCAGGATGACCGGATTTTTCGCCCCGGCAATGGCCTGGCTGACCGTGTCGATCATCGCGTCTGGCGCGGCACCCAGCACCGGACGGCCTTTGCTGCTCAGTGCTTTGCCGGTCACCGGCTGGTCGACAATATCCTGCGGCAGGCTGATAAAGGCGCCTCCGCCCCGGCCATGCTCGGCGTGACGAAATGCATTCGACAGGCATTCAGAGAGCGCAGAGGGATCGGTCACCTCAACCGCATATTTGGTGATCGGGCGAAACATGGACACCGTATCCATGCTCTGGTGAACCTGCTTGGCGCTGTCCGAGCGTTTCACCTGGCCGCCGATGGCGACGACCGGATCGCCTTCGCTGGTGGCGGTGGCCATGCCGGTAATCAGGTTGGAGCAACCCGGTCCGGAGGTGACCAGTGCCACACCGGCATTGCCTGTCAGGCGGCCTACTGCGGCGGCCATAAACGCGGCGTTGGCTTCATGACGAACCGGGATGGTCTGAATGGAGGAATCCAGCAGGGAGTCAAAAACCTTATCGATCTTTGCGCCAGGGATGCCAAAGACGTGCTGTACGCCCTGCGCCTCAAGCTGCGCGACCACCAGGTCAGCGCCGCAGGTCCAGAGAGTCGTATCGGTTGGAGTTTTCATCGTCATTCCTCTGATTAGCTTTCTACCGCACGGATCGCGGCGTCAAGATTGGCGGGGTTCAGGTCGGCATTGAGAAAATCGCTATCCTGCGGCAAATCCACGACCAGCTTGCTGATGGCACCAAAGGTCAGGGTGCCCTGTTCCAGCGCATAGTCGAGAATGTGGCCGCCGCCTTCGCGGTCGTCGGTAATAAAATGTTCGTGATAGCCCGCAACGTTAATGCCCTGCATATATTGCGGCGTACGGAATCCGATCAGTTCGCCCGCGCGCTGGCTGAAGGCAAAGGTCGGCTGATCGCCCAGCACTTCCGGCATTGAGCGATAGGGACGGCACTGGCATGGCACGGTGCGCGTCTCGACGCGACTGAAACGACCGCTGATGCGCAGCGCGCAGAACTGGTTATCGGAGGTGATTTCGCTGTCGATCACCCGATGGATCGCCTCGCGCGACATGGGCCGGTCAAACTCAAACTGGTGCTGCGGCCTGAAGAAGGTCATCACCGCAAACGGAGTTTTCTGTGCCGGGTCGGCCGGATGCGCACTGCCATCTGAGTGCAGCTGATAAACCTTGCTGTCGAACGCAATCATCTCGCCATCCAGCCGGTTGAACGTGCCCAGGCCGAAATCCCCTTTACGCATCAGGTCAGCGATGCGGACGTTGCCGTCGTAAACGCCGCTCAGCAGCGCACTCATTAAAGAGGTCTGATAGATAACGCTTTCTGGTGCATCCTGAGAAAGCGTTAAGACAGTATGTTTTAGTTGATCCTCACAGGAACAATCAGTTACACAATTGCTCATTTCATGCCTCATCGATTAACCGTTAAGCCGTGTTAACCTAATGGTGAACCGATTCAGTCGGTGGGTCCAATAGCGAAACCTGTTAACTTTGAGACGTTTTTGATATGGAACTGCGCCACCTGCGTTATTTTGTTGCCGTAGCCGAGACGCTTCACTTCACCCGAGCCGCTGAAATGCTGGGGATTTCTCAGCCACCCCTGAGCCAGCAGATACTGCGGCTGGAGCAGGAGATTGGCACACCGCTGCTGAAACGGCTGACGCGCGGAGTGGAACTTACTGAAGCGGGAGAAGCGTTTCTGGCGGATGCGCAGCAAATTGTCCAACTGGCCGATCAGGCGCTGGAGAACGCGCGAGGTATTGCCCGCGGGATCAGCGGTCAGCTGTCGCTGGGGTTTGCCAGCTCGGTGGCGTTTAATCCGCGCATCTTCACCCTTATCCGGCAGTTTACGGAACGCTATCCGGCGATGGAGCTGCTGACGCGTGAAGAGAACATGTCGTTGCTGATGCAGGATCTGCAGGAGGGGTTACTGGATGCTGCCTTTATCCGGCTGCCGTGCGAAAGCAGCAAAGCGTTTAATCTGCGCGTGATCTCCACCGAGAAGATGCTGATAGCACTGCCGCGCTGCCATCCTCTAAGCGGTACGCCAACAGTCGCGTTGTCCGCGCTGGCGGATGAAACCCTGATAATCTTCCCGCGCGACGTTTCGCCTAGCCTGTATGAGCTGATTGTCACGGCCTGCCTGCGGGCCGGCTTTTCCCGTCACACTTTTCAGCAGGCGCCACAGATCACCACATCGCTGGGTATGGTGGCGGCAGGCTGCGGGATTGCGCTGGTGCCAGAGTCGCTGCGCTGCGTCGATAACCCGGAGGTCAGCTTCTGCGATATCGAAAACAACACGCTGTTTACTGATGTTGCCTTTGCCTGGCGTCGGCATCATCCATCAAAAGCGGTGCTGCATCTGCTGGCGCTGCTGGCCGAACCGCCTGCGACACCAGACGAAGCGGGTTGATAAGCGCCAGCTATTGAACTGAAAACAATAACCAACTGGCGGCCCGTGGCCGGGATGCGAATAATCGGTGCATGACTACATACCGCGTAAGAGTCGGGTATCACAACCCGTCAGCCCTGACATTCAGGCAACTGGATGAAATTCTGGAGCCGCAGCGATTCTGGAGAACAGATTCGGCGGGCGGCCAGTTCCGCTATTTCATGGAGTATGAGTACCAGTCTGACGTGCGCGACCTCTGTTCGGTCTGCTCACTGGCCTACAGTCAGGCCTGCAAAGTCAGAAAGTGCCCGCTGATTCTGGTCGAGGTGATGAACTGAACGCGTCCGGCGAGGCCGCGGCTCTCAGCACGGGATCGCCGGGCGTTTTTATGCGACAGTTTTAACCTGAACGTCGCTGCATGAGCAGACTTAACGCGGCGGGCAGCACCGTGAGTGTCACCAGCGTGCCGCTGACCAGACCGCCAATAATCGCCAGCGCCATCGGCCCCCAGAAAACCTGATGGGCGATGGGGATCATGCCGAGGATCGCAGCACAGGCGGTCAGCAGAATGGGACGCGCCCGGTGATGCGCGGCCTGCCGGATAGCGTCATCATCTGGCAGGCCGGCGCGGCTGTTCGCATCCACTTCACTGATCATAATCACCGCGTTGCGGATGATGATCCCCGCCAGCGCAATAATCCCCAGCAGCGCCACAAATCCCAGCGGTGTGCCAGCCGGCAGCATCGCAGATACGATGCCGGGCAGGCCAAACGGGGCCATACTCAGCGCCAGCAACATGCCTGAGAAGCGTTGCAGCTGAATCATCAGCAGGACCAGCATGGCGCAGATCGTTACTGGCAGCAGGGCAAACACCGAACCATTGCCTTTGTCCGACTCCGCCGCCACGCCTCCTTCCTCAATACCGTATCCGGCTGGCAGTGAGGCGTGCAGGGCGGCGACATCAGGTGCGAGCTGTTGCGAGACCTGCTCAGCCCGCTGACCCGGTGCAATATCGGTCTGCACGGTAATGTATGAGAGTCGCTGACGGCGCCAGATCACCGGATCATCCACGCCCCAGTTCAGGGTCGCTACCTGGCGCAACGGAATTTTCTGTCCGCTGGCGTTGGTGATCATCAATCCTTCCAGCGTCTCCGTGTTCTGCCGTTCCGTATTATTGCTGCGCAGCACCACATCAATCAGCCGGTTGCGATCGCGCAGGGTAGTCACCACGCTGCCGGACATCAGGGTGTTCAGCGCGGAGGCGATGGTGTCGGACGACAGGCCGGCGGCGCGGGCGGCGGTCTGGTTTACCGCCAGCGTCATGACCCGTTCCGGTTCCCCGGCGGTGAGATTGACCTCGCGGGTCAGCGGAGAGCGGGCGATCAGCACTGCCAGATCACTGGCAGCCTGCCGCACCCGGGCATTGTCCGGGCCGGTGATGCGATATTTCAGCGGCCAGCCCACCGGCGGACCCAGCTCCAGCGGCGAGACGCGCGTCGTGATATCAATGAAATCCGCGGCCAGTTTCTTCTCCAGCCTGCTGCGCAGCCGATCGCGTACCGCCAGACTTTTCGCCACCACCACCAGCTGCGCGATGTTTTCATTATCCAGCAGCACATCCATCGGCAGATAGAAGCGTATTGCGCCAGAGCCGACGTAACTGGTGAAGTTTGCGACATCCCGATCGCTGCGCAGCATCTGTTCCAGCTGTGCAGTACGGCGCGTGGTTTCCGCCTGGGCCGCGCTGGCGGGCAGCGTCAGGCTGACCAGCAATTCAGGGCGGTCTGACGCCGGGAAAAATTCACCCTGCATAAAGGTGGTGGCGTAAAGGCTGACCAGCAGGACTGTCAGCGCCGCGCCAATCGTCATCAGCCGGTGGCGCAGAATCACCTCCAGCAGCCCGTGATAGCCGCGCGTCATTAAGCCCGGCGGCTGGTGGGTTTTGATGCGCTTCGCTGACAGCAGCCAGCAGCCGGTGAGCGGCGAGAAGATGATCGCAACCACCCACGAGCAGAGCAGCGCCAGGGTAATCACCACAAACAGTGAGTAGCAATACTCCCCGGCACTGGACGCGGCAAACCCGACCGGAATAAAACCGGCGATCATGACCAGCGTACCGGTCAGCATCGGAAAGGCGGTGGTTTTGAATGCATACGTCGCGGCCTGCCACTTACTGTCGCCCGCTTCGAGTCGCGCCACCATCGCCTCGACGGTGATCATGGCGTCATCCACCAGCAGCCCGAGCGCAATAATCAGCGCGCCCAGCGAGATGCGCTGCAGCCCGATGCCCGCCAGCAACATGCCGGTAAAGGTCATCGCCAGCACCAGCGGAATAGCCGCCGCCACGACCAGACCGGCACGGAGTCCCAGCGAAACGAAGGAGACAGCTAACACGATGACAACCGCTTCGCCCAGTATCCGGACAAAGCCGCTGACCGCTTGTTTCACCACGGAAGACTGATCGGCTATGCGAGTCATGGTGATGCCGTGTGGTAACTGTCCGGCCAGTCTCTGCATGCGCTGGTTAAGTTGTTTACCGAAATCGAGCATATTGCCGCTGGCGGCCATGGAGATCGCCAGCCCGATAGCCGGCACGCCGTTGACCCTAAAGGTGGGCGTCGGCGGTTCAGCAGGTTGCAGGCTGATGGTCGCCAGATCGTTCAGCGGGATAAAACGCTCACCGATATGCAGGGTAATTGCTTTCAGGCTTTCAACCGAGGTCAGGGTGCCGCTGACCCGAAGCGCAATATTCTCGCGGTCGGTACGCAGGCTGCCCGCCGGGACGACATCGTTCTGGGCTTTAATGGCGTCGCTGACCTGCTGTAAATCAAGGCCCATGCCGTTCAGCTTGCGCGGGGAAAAGGCGATAACCACCTGCTGCTCCTGTACACCCAACAGGCTGGTTTTACCGATGTCGGGCAGACTGGCCAGATTGCGACGCAGGTTATCGACCCGATCGCGTAGCTCTCTGGCGGTAAAACCTTCTGCCGTGAAGCCATAAATGGTGCCAAAGGTGTCGTCAAACTCGTCGTTAACGGCAGGACCCTGCACGCCCAGGGGCAGTGAAGGGGCAACGTCATGCATCTTTTTACGCAGCTGATACCAGATGCCGGCCACCTGAGAGGGCGGCGTGTCATCGCGCAGGTTGACATAGATGACGGTTTGTCCGGCGCGGGTTTCGCTCTCGACCGCATCCAGCGACGGGATCTCCTGCACCTTCTGTTCCAGCACGTCAGTCAGCAGTTGCACGGTGGTATTCACGTCAGCGCCGGGCCATTGGGCAGATATTACGGCGGTTTTGATAGTAAACGCTGGGTCTTCATTGCGTGACAGGCGTTCATAACTCAGCACACCCGCCGCCATCACCAGCAACATGAAAAAGATCACCAGCTGCTGATGCGCCAGCGCCCAGCCGGAGAGGTTAAAGCCAGTCATTTTTTTCATGAGCCCTCCGGAGCCAGCGTCACTTTTTCACCGGGCTGCAGGGTGCCGACGCCAGCGGTAACAACGCGCTCACCTGGCCGGATCCCGGCAGAGACAAAGATTTGCTGTGCGCTGAAGCGGGCCAGCACTACCGGACGAAGCTGCAGGCGTGACGCCGCATCAACCACCAGCAGCGCGGGCTTATCTGCGAAGCGGGTCAGGGCGCTGGCGGGCAGGGCGATGACCGGCGGTTGCGCATCGGGAAGCGTGACGGTGACGGTGGCTCCCAGAGCCATCGCCTCCGATGGCTGATTCATTGAGATGCGCAGCCGCCAGGTACGGGTCTGTGAATCGGCCTGCGGGCTGATGTCACGTATCGTGCCACTGGCCTGGATGCCCGGGTCAGCGAGCAACGTCACCTTCAGCGCAGTCCGGTCGTCAGCTCGCAACAGAGCAGGTGTTGTCAGGTCAAACACGGCATCGCGTGCATCACCGGCTGCCAGCGTCATGACAGTCTGTCCGGCGCTGACCACCTGACCGGGCTGAACCGTGATGGCGGTGATCCGGCCTGCTGCCGGCGCAGTCAGCTGAGTCCAGCTGAGGTTATCCTGGGCATTTTTCAGCGCCGCTTCGCTGCTAAGGCAGCGGGACTGCGCACTCTGCCAGTCCGCCAGGGCACTGTCCAGCTGGCTGCGGGCAATGGCCCCACCGGGCATCAGCAGCCGCATCCGATGCAGGTTAAGCGCGGCGACCCGTTCGGCGGCGCGGGCGCTGTCGAGATCGGCCCGCGCGCTGCTCAGCTGATTACGAGGCTGATCGTTTTCCAGCGCGGCCAGCAGTTGCCCGGCGCTGACACGATCGCCCAGCTCAACCGCGCGGTTCACCACCCGGCCATCCAGCCTGAAGGCCAGCGCGACCTCTTCATGAGCGCGGATTTCGCCAGTCAGCACGCGTGACGCGTCACTGCTGAGCGGCGGGGCGATCATCGTTTTGACCGGGCGGCGCGGGGCGGCTGGCGGGGCAACATTGTTGTCCCGGCAGCCGGTCATGATGAATACGCCGAGCAGCACGAACACGATTGGCGCGAAGATGTGAACACTGAAGAGATGACGCCACACCTGGCGGGCAGCATCCGATAAGAAGTCTGTCATAACCGGGTTCCTTTAATGAGTTGTGATCATTGAACCCGGCCTGTGTCCAGAAATGTTCCATGAACCATCAAGAAATGGTCAAGCCAGAACAATTTATCTCGCCGGCAGCGTTATCCCGATCAACAGACCGCCGTCGGCGGGTAGCGTGGCGTAAAGCGATCCGCCGTGCGCCTCGACGATCGCTTTGGCGATTGACAGTCCCAGACCGCTGCCGCCGGAGTGGCGGGCGCGTGAAGAGTCAGCACGGGTAAAGCGGTCAAACAATTGCGGCAGGAAGTCCGGCTCCACACCCTGACCATAATCGCGGAAGGTCATTATGATCGCCTTATCGTTCTGGCTGGCGGTGATCAGCAACGCGCCACCGTCGGCAGCATAGCGCAGCGCATTTTCACAAATGATGGTCACCACCTGGCCCAGCCGGAAGGTATCGGCATACAGCCGCAGATCGTTGGGTGATGTCACGCTGATGGCAATCCCCGCCTGTTCTGCCTGCGGCAGAAGCCAGCCGGAGCGCTCGCGTAGTAACTCGCTGAGATTAAACCACTCGCGGTTGAGAGTAAGCTGCCCGGCATCCGCCAGCGACAAGAGATGCAGTTCGTCTGTGAGGCGGCTGAGCTGTGTCAGTTGCTTCATGATCATTGCCAGCTGCTGCGGCTCGGCAGGGAAGACGCCATCCAGAATGCCCTGCAGGCGGCCGATCGCCGCCGTCAGTGGCGAGCGAAGTTCGTGTGCCATCGCCACATGCGAGGTGCGTAGCTCTCGCTCGTAACGCGCCAGCTGCTGCGTCATCTGGTTAAAATCTTCGGTAAATCGCACCAGTTCCTGCGGTGCTTCTTTCACTACCGCCGCCGTCCGGCCAAATTCGCCTTTCGACACCGCACGCGCCGCCGTCGCCAGCTGGCTGAACTGCGCCGATAGCGGACGGGCGAAACGCAGCGCCATCATCACCATAAACGGGATGGTGACCACCACCAGGATCAGCACGATCAGCCAGTCAGATGATGCCAGCGAAGGATCGGAAAAGTTGATCCCCCACCACTGATCGACAATCTGATGAAAGCGCGCCGGATCGCTGGCGGGATGATGGCGTAGCTTTGTGAACTCATCAAGCAGCGCGGGCGGCATCCGGTAGTAGACCCAGAACGCCTGCACCGCAAAGCGCAGCCACATACAGGCGGCGATCAGGATCACGCTGCCGATGGCCAGAAACAGCACCCGGATGCAGATCCAGCGCCACAGTGAGGTATGCGTATTGTTCTTCATGGCTGTCTGAACCGGTAACCGACGCTGCGAACCGCCGGTAAGACGTCTGAGATGCCTGCAGCCTCCAGTTTACGGCGCAGGTTATAGACGTGGGTATCGACTACACGCTCCAGTGCATCGCTTTCCGGCAGACAATGCTCCAGCAGAAACAGGCGGGTAAAAGGCCGCGTCTGCGCACGCATCAGGGTGACCAGCAGGGAAAATTCGGTGGGCGTCAGATCGAGGCGGCGCGGTGCATCACTGTCACACTCTACCACGGCGGTGAGTGCCAGCGGATCAACCACCAAACCCGCCCAACGTAGCGATTCTGCGGCGGGCGCATGACTCTGGCTGCGGCGCAGCACGGCCTGAACGCGCGCCACCACTTCGCCCGGATGATAGGGTTTGACCACGTAGTCATCTGCGCCATAGCGCAGGGCACCGATACGGTCCGGCGCGTCACCCATCGCCGTCACCATGATTACCGGGGTATCGTCACGCCGCCGCAGCGCGGCCAGCACTTCGGTGCCGTTCATGCCGGGCAGCATAATATCCAGCAGGATCAGATCGGGCTGCCAGCGTCCTGCAGTTTCCAGCCCGCCGGGTCCGTCACCGGCAATCATGACCTCATAATTTTCACGTTTCAGGTAGGCCTCGAGTACACCCGCCGCATCAGCATCATCTTCAATAATCAGTACACGTTTTGACTGCATTTTCGGATCACCTTGACTGTTTCTTCATAAATCCCTGGTCGTTAATTGACACTCGCCCCGCATACTCCGGCTATTGACGCGGCTCTGAACCCCTCAGCTCCGCACCTGATGTGATAATGAGGAAACGTGATGATAACCGGAAAAATAACGCTGCACATGGTCTGTTTTTCGCTAGGATTCTGTGCCGCGACTGCCATGGCTGATGAGACTACGCCGCCCCCAAGCGCCACGCTGGGCATCGCAGGTATCAATGCACCACGCTATTGCGGCGCCGATAAGCAGCACTGGCAGCTGATGCCGGTGATCCAGGCGCGCGATGGAGCCTTCTTTTTAGACTCACAGAAAGGCATTGGCTACGATCTGCAGGCGGATAACGGCCTTTATCTGGAACATACGCTGGGCTACGGGCTGGGTCGCTCTGACCGTAATTCATCGTGGCGCGACGGTGATGACCGGCTCAGGGGCATGGGGAATATCGACGCAACAATGAACACCGCGCTGGCGCTGGGATGGTCGGTAACGCCGTGGTTGGTGCTGGAGGGCAAAGCGACGCTGCCATTAAGTGATAGTCAGGGCGTGCAATACCGGACGTCTGTAACCCTGATCCCCTGGCAGACCCAGGATGATACGGTGGCACTGCAGGTGGCAGGTCTGGCTGGCGATGCGCGTTATATGAATACCTGGTATGGCGTGAGCAGTAGGCAGAGTGCACGTAGTGGGTTTGAACGCTACGACGCCGCGGGGGGATTTTATGGCACAGACACCAGCCTGACCTGGAGTCATCAGTTCACGCCCGCCTGGGCCGCCAGTGTGATCGGTGACTACAGCTGGCTGGATAAGCATGCTTCAGATAGCCCCATTGTTGCACGGCACAACGGCGCATCGGCCACCCTGGCATTGAGCTACACCTTCTGAATGGCACCATGAAGAAAAGTGAGATGCGCAGCCACCGTCTTTTGCTTGCGGCACTGATTTTATTGTATGTAGTGGTCTATACCCTGACAGGCGTGGCGCTTAGCCTGTTGGATGCGCCGGGACGGGGATAGGGAGCGGGCGGTATAAACAGCGTGATCGGGCTGGTTATGCCGTGACTTAAATAGAAAATTAACTTTTCGTAAAGCTGTTCAGACATTAATGGTCAGCGTAAGAAGTTTCGGGTACATCCGGATTTTTTAATTATCGCTATATAAATTGATCAAGGTGATTAATTTAGATTGCCTCGTAATTCATCTTGCTAATAAATTTTTTAAAAGAGCATGGGTGTGGTTGATCTATATAACTTGAGCAAGATTTAAATATTATAAATTAAAATCTGATCCATTAAGATAGCCTCTTCGCTGTGGAAGCAGCGCATGGAATTTACAGGGGCTGAACTGATGAAAAATAAAAATAGTGCTACACCTCATGATGCTACTTTTCGACAGCTTCTTACGCATCCGGATGTTGCCAGAGATTTTATGCAGATCCACCTTCCGGAGGAATTGCTTAAAATCTGCGATCTCACCACACTGAAGCTTGAGTCCGGATCATTTGTTGAAGACGATTTGCATCAATACTTCGGTGACGTTTTGTATAGCCTCAGAACCTCAAACGGTGACGGATATATTCATGTTCTGATTGAACACCCATCCACCCCTGACAGGCATATGGCATTCCGCCTGATACGTTATGCGGTAGCTGCTATGCAGCGCCACCTTGAAGCTGGCCATAAAAAGCTGCCTTTAGTCATACCTGTGCTGTTCTATACCGGTAAGCGCACTCCCTATCCGTGGTCGACCCGCTGGTTCGACGAATTTGATGATCCGGTAGTGGCGGAAAGTCTTTATAGAGGCGCCTTCCCGCTGGTGGACATTACGGTCATCCCGGATGACGAGATCATGACTCATCGCAGTATGGCCGCCCTGACGCTTTTACAGAAACATATTCATCAACGCGACATTGCAAGCCTGACTGACCATCTGGTCACGCTATTCATGGCCGATTATCTTTCTTCACCCCAGGTGATGACGCTGATACACTATTTACTGCAGGCTGGTGAGTCAGCTGACTACGAAGCTTTCGTTCGCGAACTGGCACAGCGGGTGCCACAACACGGAGACGCACTGATGACCATCGCACAGCAGCTTGAACAAAAAGGGATCGAAAAAGGGCGCGCAGAAGGTATCGAGCTTGGTGAGCGGCGTGGTATTGAGAAAGGTCGTACTGAAGGACAGCGTGAAGCTACCCTGAAAATTGCGCGCACTATGCTACAAAACGGCCTTGATCGTAAAACTGTCTTAGAAATGACTGGCCTGACGTCAGACGATCTGGCGCAAATACGACACTAATATAAACAAGAGTAAACCCGGTCATGACCGGGTTATCGTTTTAAATACCGCACCAGATAAATCATCATAATTATCAGAAAGGAGTAACCTGCATAAGCCCTGAACTACAAGCCATTTTCTTCTGGCTGGCGCTGCAGGAAATTCCAGGTTGCGCCCAGCATGCCGGAGTCGTTGCCGTAGGTCGCGGCATTTATGCGGATATCAGGATCATATTTTGCCAGCTGCTCTGCCAGTTCCTCGAGGAAAGGTTCGCGCTCAGTAATTCCCCCGCCGATAAATACCATCTGCGGGTCGAATACGCTGAACAGGTTATATAAGCAGGCTGCAAGATCCTGGTAGAATTTATTCACCACCTGCTGCGCGGCTTCTTCTTTGCGATCGTATGCGTCAAAGACATCTTTACCCGTGACGTCGTCGGAAGATTTTTCGATGAGCTGGCTGTAATTCTCCCGAAGAGCCGTCATGGTACAACTCTGGCTCATGGTGTGGCGTTCAATATTACTGCTGGTGGGGCGCGAAGTCAGCAGGCAACCAAATTCGCCAGCCCGGTTGCGTCTACCCCGAATCAGGGCGCCATTGCAAAAGGCCGCTCCGCCTAACCCGGTGCCTATTGTCAGCATCAGGAAATCGTTGAGCTTTTTTGCTTTCCCCAGCCACTTTTCCGCCAGCAGCGCACAGTGTGCATCGTTTTCGACGGTAGCAGGCAGAGACGTTTTTTCTGTCAGCCACTGGCTCAGATGAAACTCGTCAAAGTCACGTATGGTGCCGCCCATGGCAATATAACCGGCGTCTGTATCAATATACCCAGGTGTGCTGACGGCAATACCCGCACAACCGGGATTTTTCTCCAGCCAGGCCAGGATCTCATCAAGTATTTTATCGCGTGCGTTATGGGAAATATCAGCACTATCGCTGGTCAGAATATTTCCCTGATCGTCAATCACACCCATTTTTAAAGAGGTACCACCAATATCGAAGGCTGCAATTTTCATCAACGTTCTCTGAAGTTGTTTTCATCCGATTAATTGTAGTGCTGAAAGAAAAGGGCTGACGGCCAGGCAACGGCAATTTTGTCAGGAAAGGTACAGATTTATAAAGTGAGTGGTGTACAGAGGGTGTTTTGATAAACACAGGACACTGGGAATAGCTGTGTACGCTTTTTCAGAACGTCTGATGTATTACCCGCGCTGAGAGGGTGTCTGGCAGCGCGGGCTTAATTGTCACTCTGCAGTCATTGCCACGTACGCAGCAGGAGACTGGCGTTGACGCCACCAAAACCAAATCCGTTCGACATGGCATAAGTTAGCGCGGTGGGACGTGCATTGAGTGCCACCAGGTCCAGATTGCCTGCGGCTTCATCAGGATGATGGAGGTTCAGCGTCGGCGGAATAATCTGCTGGCGCAGCGCCATAAGGGTGAATATCGCCTCAATGCCGCCTGCCGCACCCAGCAGATGGCCGGTGGCGGATTTGGTTGAGGCGATCGCGACCGGTGAATCATCGCCAAACACTGCGCGAATAGCCGCCAGCTCGCCGTGATCGCCAACCTGCGTTGAGGTTGCATGCGCGTTGATATGCTGGACATCCTCCGGGCTGATGCCCGCCTGGCGCAGGGCGGTTCTCATCGCCCTCGCAGCTCCGCTGCCATCCTCCGGACCCGCGGTTAAGTGGTATGCATCGGCGCTGGTGCCATAGCCGACAATCTCCGCCAGCGGTGTCGCGCCGCGTGCTTTGGCATGGGCCAGTGACTCAATCACCAGCAGGCCTGCACCTTCGGCCATCACAAAGCCGTTTCTGTCACGATCAAACGGACGTGAGGCATGGTGCGGCTGATCTTCATAGCCCACAGATAGCGCACGTGCAGCCGCGAAACAGCCCAGCGTGACGCGATCCAGCGCCGCTTCTGAGCCGCCGCAAATAGCAATGTCCGCTTCACCGCTTCTGATCAGCCTGGCTGCATCACCAATCGCCTGAACCCCCGCCGCACAGGCAGTAACGGGCGCGCCCAGCGGACCGGTGAAACGGTGTTTGATCGAGACATGACCGGCGGCCATGTTGGCCAGAAACGAAGGCGCTGTAAAAGGTGAGAGCCTGCGCGGACCGCGCGCGTCGGTAGTGCGCACCGCGTCGGCAATCGCACCAAAGCCGCCGACGCCTGAAGCAATAATCGTCGCGGTACGTTCACGCGCCGCCTCATCTTCAGGATGCCAGCCCGCCTGATTCAGCGCTTCTTCTGCTGCCAGCAGCGCGAATTCGATAAAGCGCGACATCTTTTTACGCTCTTTCGGCGCAATGAACGCCTCCGGGTCGTAACCTGCCAGCGGATCTTCATCGATGCCCGGCACGCTGCCACCTACTGAAATACCGGTGCCAGCAGTAAGCGTATCGGGCAGGGTACGTATACCTGATTCCCCTGCCGTTAATCGCCGCCAGACGGTTTCAACGCCACAACCCAGTGGCGAGACGATGCCCGCGCCGGTAATGACAATGCGTTGTGATGAGGCTAAGTGACTCATTGGATTACTCCCGTAGAAAGTCCGGACAGTGATTGAAATGCTGCCGCAGACGATGGATATACGCCTGAAGCGCGAAGAGTGAGACGCTGCGTAGGGTGGTGCGATAGATGAACGCAGGGATGTAATACAGCAGACAGAGATAAGCTTATCAGCATCAGAATCCTGAGCGATAACCAGACAGAGTACTATCGTTGATCTTGTGACTAAATAAGTCAATAGTCACAGCGTGCGCAATGCTCAGGGCGCAAGGCTACGTAAGACCAGCGCTGCCAGTTGGGCGGAGGCTTCTTCAGCGTCATCAAGGCTGTATTGCAGCAGTACCGGACTGGCATAGGGTTTGATCACCCGATAGATTGCCTCCGCCGCTTCGTCTGCCGGGGTTTTACGTTCAAACTCACCGGATTCACGACCCCGTCGCAGGATCTGCTGGATCAGGTTCGTTAGTCGCACTTCGTGTGCCATTGCTGACGGCCATCGGTCACGCGACGCAACGGCAGCAATGTCATACAGTTTACGTTCGTGAAAAAAGAGTTCAGTGCCGGTGACGGAAAGCGTGCGGAACAGTCGCCGCAGTTGTTCCGAGGCTCCAGGCGCATCGGCGATCGCGGCTTCGACGTGCTGCATAATCATCGCCAGCCGGGTAGAGCAGATCACTTCACCAATCGCCTGTTTTGATTCAAAAAATTTGTAGATATACGCTTTTGAAAAGCCGATAGCACGGGCGAGATCGGATACGGTGGTTTTTTCGTAACCATAATGCGCGAAGTGCTGCATGGCAGCATCGACAATCTGGTCACGCACATTGTGCCCGAGCGGGCCTCGTGTGCCATTTTCTGTTACGGATTGAGTCATTGTCAGAACCTGGCATATTAAAGGTGGGTTAAAAAATTCAGTGACCACTGTTAGGGATGGTCACATTTTAGGCCGTGATGCGATTAAAATCTATGGTTCACAACAAATTAAGAGGGTTGACCGCACTTAACCCGCACAGGTTCCAGGCTGGCGAGGTTGAGGCTAATATTGTCTTAACTGATTAGTATTAATGTGAGTCTGAAGCCTGCATTCTTCCGGGGAGTTTGCCTTTAAGGCCGGTTATCAGGTCTCTTTAGTGCTTCTTTAAATAAGCTGAATTATACTGTCGGAAATGAGCGCAAATTCAGTGATTTCTTAATGATTTACATTATCGATGATCAGATTAGTTACAATTCAGATGACTGTACGCTAAGCCATCTTCCCACTCAGGAAACGCTGAGCCTGAGTATTTCATCGGGTCGGCTGTTTGAACAGTTACTGAATTCTGAAGGTGAGATACTGTCGCGCGATACCCTGTTGACCGAAGTATGGGATAAATATGGTCTGCGCGGATCAAACAGCAATCTGAATCAGTATCTGAGCATTCTGCGCAGAGCGCTTGCAGCGTATGGCTGTGAAAACCTGATCATCACCATTCCGAAAATTGGCATCCGACTTAATACTGAAATCAAAATAGAACGCGAATCCTCTCCGGCTTTTGTTGAGACGCAGGTTCAGGCTGATGAAATGTCAGCGGAGCAGGTGGTATCTGTCGCAGATAGTCAGCCCATGCTACCCAATCCTGTTATCGCAGAGCATGTTGTTGAAAAATCGGCTCTGAATCTCGGACAGCTCCTGTTCGCCCTAATCATGCTGGTGCTGCTTGGAAGTGCTTTATGGTACTTCACTGTACGTCAGCCTGCTGAAAAGAGTGCTTCTATGAGTAACATCAAACTGGAAGGCGGTTGCGAAGCGGTTATTATTCCGGGATTAGATGTGTTCGAACAAAAGTCACTGGATAAACAAATTCTTGAAATGCTTAAAGAGAATAATCAATCCTGTGTACCAGGTCGGCGCATCTATTTCGATAAAAACACGGCATTCACAACTAAAGATTATGGCCGGACCATTCTTTCCACATGTAACCTGAACAGCAGTGGTCATATCGTTTCCTGCGAAAACTTCTACTATCTTGACTGGAGAATGTTTTGAAACGAAAAGCCACTCTTACGCTGACGTTAACGCTGGCTATGCTGTTGCTGGGGATCTTTGCAGGCATTAACTATTTTAAACTCCGGACAAACGAGCTGCCTTTCCGCTGCTCAGCATTTAGCCGCTACGATCTTAGTCGCAACGATAATAAAAAAATTGAGTTTGCTGTTTCCCAGGATTTACGTTTTATTAATTCAGATTCGGGATATTTATTACTGAATGGGCAGGTAACTTTTGGTGATGAAGTAACAACGGTTAATCGACGTATTGCGCTCAGTGCCGGTAATAAAATTGATAGTGACACTTACCGCTACAAAATAAGAGAAATTATTACTTCGACTAATGATACAACGCCGGATGCCGTGTTTAATCTGCTGCTGGCTGAGATCACTCTCGATCCTGGTTATCTTCAGCTTGATATCATCAGGGTCGATAAAAAGGCCTATCTGGTTGGCGGGCCGCTCTCCTATCTCTTCACCTGTCAACGTTACTGAACGCATCGACTGAAAGCTGAAACGCAATCCGGAAGAGCACATGCTCTTCCGGATTATTTTATCTGTACACTGCAGATTACCAGGTACGGAAGCTTTTCAGGGTATCTGAGAAAAGCTGCATATCGGTAGAGGTTATGGGGCTCGCTTTCGACAGAGAGAAAATCAATATATCTTCCATATTAAGCGTGAATAAAGCTTGTTTCTGATAAAGACGAAGATTATCTGGTCGCAGGAAGTCATAACTGATCATGATTCCCGTAGTCAGGTTATCCCCCAAAACCACTGGCTGATGGGCTTCCTGTTGCCAGTCTTTCATCTGTTTTTGCAGGATAGCGAGCTGGCTAAGGATATACTCTTCCGGGTTGTTATGATCGCCTAACTTATCACGGGAAATAGTGATTGGTGGCAGAACAGATCGTGTATCAGCCAGCGTATTCAGTGTTCGCTCGCAATAGCCTTCCGGCAAGGTAATTGTGCCTTCAGTGAAGCGGCAAATAGTCTTATCCATGGGTAATCTCCGTTTCATTATGGGTTTTTGTCTGCCCAAATAACTGCTCTGCCGTGACTTCGCTGAGCGTACCGTTATTTAACAGGACGATTTTATCGGCACTTCGGATAGTTTCCGGACGGTGTGCAATGATGATTCTGGTGATCTTCATCTGTTTAATTGCATTGTTGATCTGCGCCTCGTTATAAATATCCAGATGACTGGTGGCCTCATCCAGTACCAGGATTTTAGGTTCACGATAGAGTGCGCGCGCCAGCAGGATACGTTGTAACTGGCCACCCGATAAAAACGAGCCCATATCACCTACCAGGCTTTGATAATTCATCGGCATTTTCATAATATCGCCATGAATCTGAGCCAGACGGGCCACGCGGGTAATTTTTGCGTGATCGGGCTCGTTATCAAAGAAGCTGATGTTCTCGCTGATTGAACCTGAAAAGAGAATGTCATCCTGCATTACGCAGCCAATACGATTACGGTGATGTTCAAGTCCGGTCTGAGTGATGTCCATGCCACCCACGGTGATGGTGCCTTCTTCCGGCTGTAGCAGGCCAAGAATAATTTTGGCCATCGTAGTTTTGCCCTGGCCGGATGGCCCCACGATGGCAAGGCTCTCACCCGCTTTAATCTCCAGATTCGCACCATCGACAACCCAGGGTTCAGTCGGCGCATAGCGAAAACGAATATTGATAAGCCTGATATCCTGAGGTACGTCTGTCTCCTTGTCGGTTTCTTTACTAACCAGACCTCGATTGCCCTCAGAACTGGCTTCTGTTTCAGACAGAACAATATCGGCCAGGCGTTCACCATGCATTCTCAGCATACGAAAATCGATGATGGCATTGATCAAACCTGAACCACGACTCATGAATTGATCGGAAAAGCTGATAAAGGCGGTCAGCATACCGGCAGAGAAGTTGCCATCCAGGACCTGCAGCGCAGCAAGCCAGACCAGAACTACACGGCCCACTGAGGTTAGCAGTCCCTGAGCCGAACCGAACAGGATATTGAGCTTCTGTATCACGATGCCTTTATTGGTGGTATCCACCAGAAAGTTCATGTATGCCGAGAGGCGGGGCACCTGTTTATTATTGGTTTTAACTGCCTGGATCCCGCGCAGCGTTTCAAGCAGAGACGACTGGGTACGGGCCGAGCTGATGATTTGTTCTTCATTGGCGCGGCGAACCGGATCGTAAGCCATGAAACGTAGCAGTGCATAGGCGAGAAAAAGTCCAATGACCAGCCACGCCAGTTGCGCGTTATAGATGAAAAGCATCACTACCGTGACGATTGACATGACACCGTCCAGTACGGTGCTGATGAAACGGGAAGTCAGCGTACTCTGGATGGTATTAAGCGAACCATAACGAGAGAGAACGTCTCCGACGTGGCGTGATTCGAACCATTCCAGCGGCAGTTTTAACATATGGTGACAGACGTTTACGGTCCACTGCACACTGAGCTGGCTTGAGAACCAGCTCATTACCCATGAGCGCAACGCTGTAACGATAGTCTGAAACAGCGCGATCATGATAAAGCCTACACCGAGCAGCGACAGCAAAGAATAGTCAGCAGAAACCAGCACCATATCCATTACCCACTGCATAAAGAAGGGGCCGAGGACGCCGAATAGCTCCAGTGCGATTGAGAGAATGAGCACCTGAGCAAAGGCAGACTTTACCCCCGTCACGCTGCCCACCAGCTTCATCATGGAGATGCTTTCTTTCTCTTCTTTTACTTCAAAGGTTGAAGAGGGAACCAACTCCAGCGCGACGCCGGTGAAGGCGGTCGATGCTTCTTTAAATGTCAGTTCGCGGATCCCGCGCGCGGGATCGTGAATGGTGATCTTATTGCCGCGTACTTTCTTCAACACTACAAAGTGGTTCAGTTCCCAGTGCAGAATGCAGGGCATGCGCAGTTTAGACAGCTCTTCCATTTCTACTCGCAGTGCGCGGGAAGTCATATTGAGCTGTTGTGCCATAGCGATGACATCTGCCAGAGTGGCACCTTTGAGTGATGTGGCGAACTGGCGACGTAACGTGATCATGTCGATCTGATGACCGTGATAATTAGCCACCATGCCAAGACAAGCCAGCCCACACTCGGCTGCCTGTGACTGACGAATTATCGGTAAGCGGTTAAACCATTTAAAATTGAGTTTCTCTAATAACAACACAGAACAGACCTTCTAAATCAGAGAGAAATTTTGTGTCCCAGCGCGAAAATCGGCTCCAGTACCCATTCATAGAGACGACGTTTGTCGACAATAAAGTCGGCATCCAGCGCCATACCTGGCTTCAGTTTTTCATTCTGCGAATAAGCAGAAATAGTTTGTTTATCCAGAGAGACCAGAACCCGGTACTGCTGTTCCTGAACATTATTTTTACCGGTTAAGGTGGAGACTTCCTGAGGAGAGAGGGCGGTTCGCGAAACCTCGATCACCTTGCCATATTGCTGGCCAAATTTTTGGTAAGGGAAGGCTTTATAGCGCAGCACAACACGCTGACCTGGCTGGATAAAGCCAATGGATTGCGTATTGACCATGATGCGGGCAACAAGATTAGTATTGTGAGGCAGAATCGCGATTGCCGATTGACCGGCGTTTAGCATCTGACCATTTTTGACCATGATCATGCCGACATAACCACTCTTCGGCGCACGAAGCTCAATGGATCGGCGCGCTTCATTCTCTGCCATTGACTGACGGTTATCTGCCAGTTGCCGTTCGATGTCGTTGCGTTTTTTCTCATCATCCAGCGGCTTTTCATGTAGTTGCTGCTCCGCCTGAACAATTTTTTGCGACGTGTCCAGCAGCTGACGCTGGTACTCCTGGTAACGTGCCTGACTGTCGAGCAGATTGGATTCCTGCTCTTCCAGCTGACGATTTGAGGCGTACCCTTCCAGGTGCATAGCGTTGAGTTTATCCAGTTGCAGTTTCGCTAACGCCACCTGCTTGCGACGGTGTGTCAGCTGAAGTCTCAGCTGTTCCTGCTGGAGTTTCAGACTGGCGATGGTGTCGGATAACCCTTTCATTTCGACGTCATGTAATTTGGCAAGCGTCTGAAGATCCTGCTGAAGTCGTTCCCGCTGAGCCACCAGATTTTCGGCGATAACCTGACGCGTCTGTCCCATCTGTGTGGAGACTTCGGATGACAACACCATAAGAACATCATCTTTGTTGACCAGTTGTCCCTCTTTAACCGGAATATCCACTACGGTTGCGCTTACAGGCGGAGGAACGACTAACATGCCATTCTCAGGCAGCAGTTCTCCGGTAGAAGATTCATATTTCGTATAGCTGCCGAAAATGAAAAACAGGGCTGTAACGGCAGTAATAAAAATCACCACAGAAATAACAAGCCAGCGATAGGGCGGACAATAAAGTGCCACTATACCCAGGTTACCCCGGTTAGCGGCATCAAGCGCCTCCTGACGGAAAAGTGATTGTTCCATTTATAGATTCATCATAATTAAGGGATTAACGGCACTGAAAAAAATTCAGCATGTCGAGTGATAACGATCCGGTGCTTTGCGCCAGATTGATCAGGGCATTGAGATAACTTAATCGTGCTTCAGCCTGATCTTTGAGTGCGGTGTAATATTTTTGCTGAGCATCCAGTTCATCGTTAACGGTGCGGAAGCCCATTTCACGGCCATACTGGACCGACACCACTTTTTCACGTGCTGAGTCGACGGCATTCTTTTGAGCACTGATTAAGGCTTTGCCATTGGTCAGGCTAAGCCAGGCAGAACGGGTATCGGTTGCCGCTTTGCGTTGTGCTTCCATCGTGGAATACTTTGCTGCCTGACGACGATAAGCTGCTTCAAAAGATTGTGAAACCTGACTGCCGCCGGCAAACAACGGAACAGAAACGTTTACGCCATATTGCAGGTTATTACTCTTTGAGTTCGTCCCGAAGATTGCGTCATACAGAATATTGTCGTCGTCGTCATTACGACTCCAGTTCTTGCCGTATCGCGCATAGAGCGAGACCACGGGCATGTGTGCGCCGTCAGCCGCAAGAACATCTGCATCTGCCTGATCATTCTGAAAAAGCGCAATTTTAATATCAGTATTACGCTGCTGGCTGGCATTAATTGCATCGGTCAGAGAAGAATAGGGCGATGCTTTCAGGCACTGAAAATTCACCGGTTCTACAGTGTCCGGACTGATACCTGATAAACGGCGAAATGCCTCGCCTGCCAGCAATAGCTGATTGCCAGCTTCTATTTCCTTAGCCTGTGCCAGAGCGTAGTTAGCTTTTGCCTCGTCCAGTTCAGTGCGGGTATTCTGTCCATTGATTAAGCCGGTCTGAAGTTTTTGCTCTTGTTGCTTAAAGTTATGACTGGCGGCTTTTGCGGCCTGCAAAACTTCCTGCTGATAAAGCACCGTAAAATAAGCATTGCTGATAGCGCTAAGTAACTTCTCTTCAGCCTGTTTTGCCTGTGCTTCAGCCGTGTTGGCAATAGCAACACCTTTACGCCATCCGGCATACTTGCTCATATCAAACAGCGGTTGTCTGACGCTGAGATCGTAGCTGTGGTTGGTTACCCCACTCTGATATTTCTTATCAGGTTGTTCCTGACGATCCCAGTTTCCCTCCAGGGTTAATGTTGGCAGCATTCCGGCCATGCCTTGCCAGTATTTTTGTTTATCTGCTGCACTGGTCATCTGACTGGATTGTAGTGCAGAGTCATAGCTCAATGCAGCCTGAGCAGCTTGCTGCAGGTTAGTTGCGAATGTACAAAATGGAGCACAGGTGAGTGCCAGTACTGCTATATTCAGATTATGAAAGTTCATGATTTTCGCTGTATATAAAAATTTTTTGTGCTAGGGGAGTTAAATGAGTTCCTGTGCAAAAACATACTTAATCAAATCTGTATTTGATTGCAGCTGAAGCTTACGCATAGCATTGTATTTCTGTGTTGCAACGGTGCTTATGCTACGTTTACGCGCTTTTGCTATTTCCATCAGGCTATATCCAATGGCGAACAATCGAATAACCTCTACTTCTGAAGGCGATAAAAGTGTTTGTGCCGGATCTGCGGGTGCAGAGAGCATTAAATTCTTCATCTGTTCTGAGTAGTATATTCCGGAATTGGATGAGCAAACCCAATTGAATGCCTTGACCAAATCACGAATGTCATCTCGTTTGTGCACAATGGCATTGACCGGGATTTGTAATATACTTTTCAAAATAGCCTGACTGTTTTGTGCAGTAAAAATGATAATTTTTAAATCCGGATTTTGCTTATGTATCTGTTCTATTTTCCTCACGCCATTGACATCATTACGCTCAAAATTAAAGCAAAAGTCCGTTATTAATATATCTGGCATATCCTCTCTGATAACAGACAGTAAATGATAAGCTTCAACCGGATAAGCAACAATATCAAGTTCTAAAAACTCCTTTACGAGTATGTTTTGAATGGAGTAAAGAATAAATGGGCTTTCATCTGATACACCAAGTCTGAGCTTGTTTTTTTCCCTGGGTTTATTCACAGATAATCCTTTTCTGTAGATAAAATATGAAGAAGGGCTCCGCAGAGCCCTGCTGATTACTGGTAACTAAGCGTATACGTTGCTACTGCATTGGCCGTGCCAGGATTTATTTTCGCAGCCGTCTGATAATAACGTGCATAGAGTGGCACCGTGATTAATGCAGATGAGAGCGGATAAGTCGCAATGTTAAATGGAGTAGCAAGTGCAATCGGCTGCTGATTTTCATTAAGGATTTGTACACCGACACCACTCGCTGTTGAGGTCGAATTAAGTGCTACCACACCCAAATCGGATAATCCGCCAGACGCGTCACCATCCAACTGCATCATCACATCAAACGAACCCGAAAGAAGTGCTTCACAGTTAAGCTGAATATTAAACGCGGTTGTAGCGCTAGTCTGGCCGATTCCTGATCCTAAACCGCTACTGGGGTTTGTCGTGTAACTACCTAATGGTACAGGCAGATTGGTATCACCGGCGACTGAGCAAGTCTGATCTTTAACTGTGATACCTGTTTTAATATTGGTAAACTGGAATGTCTCATCTCTTCCAGATACTAACGAACCGACATCAAAGGGGTTTACATAGTTTTTGAGTGACTTTGATGGTGTCATAGAATTAGATGTCTTAACGATCTGATAAGGCACGTCCAGAGAAACATCCGTATAGGCGCCCACGGTCCCACCGCTGGTTAAAGCATAAGTACTGATCATTATCCCGGTTGGAATGTTTGCCACCTCGGTACCCATGTCACCGCCATAGCCGGTATATAATGTCAATCCATAGCCCAGTGCATCCGCGTCAATCGCTTTGCGCTTAAAATAGACTTCACCGGATAATCCATCTACGAACTGCTGCAAATTGTCCAGCGCACATTTGAAGTTAGCCGTTGCCGTGCCGCTGTAAACGATCGTACCCACCGGTACAGCTGCTGAAATATTAATGCCTAATGACATAACGTCGACCACCGAAAGGGATTTGGTCATTTTACACGTCAGTGTGACATCCGTTGATGTGCCCGCTGCATTAACATTAAAAGTAGCCATCAGCATCAAACTTAACATTAATGAAACTGAGCCAATGAGGCGAATTATTTTCTTTCCTGAAATTAAAAACATGATGTTACCTCATTAACCCTGTGTATCTTTATTGTCAGTATTAGCAGCGTACCGTACCGGCTGCATTTGATCGTTACTGCAGGTTGTCGTCAGTCTCGCCAGTGTCTGATTCTCACTGGACTGAACGGCACCGGATTCAAGGTTAACCAGGCAATTGTCATTTGCCGTTTTTCCCCATGAAACATGCAGACGGCTGACATCTTTATTCAGCCTGACGTAAATCTGACCACCCTGTGAAACAGTAGTTACCAGATTGCCATTTTCATCATTAACTGATGCACCAAAAGGTAAGGCATTGCCATTAGGCTGATTTGCCCTTATTAAAAGTGGTTTTCCCTTAGTGGTTTTGTAGTCCAGTCTGACTACAGCACCTTCAACAGGAATAACTCGCTGTTGAGTTGACTCCAGCTCAACATCAAGCGGAATACCTTTCGGATCAATCGCCAGTTCATTTATCCTGTACGGGTTAAGATTAGGTACTATTGCTCTGCCGCTTCCGTTTAACACTATATTTGGATAACCAAGCACCCGAGCACCTTCCGCATCAGCGGCACTGACTACAGCATACGTAGTTGACTGATAGGCACTAAAGTTAATGCTATCAGGCAAGGCAACCACAGTTCCGCTGGCACCTGCTGAGGCTGAATAATAGTCCTCTCCCTTGGTATATGACGCTGTCAGCATGCTGTAAGGTGAACGATATTGACCACCGATCGAACCTGATTTTTTATTATCGATATCGCGTGCAGCACCTACGTTATAGCTATATTGATCATTCTCCCCTAGTACGCCATTAACTGCAGTTTGCGCAGTTACACCATCTTTATTATGTGTGGCGCTTCCGGTTACATAATTTTTACTTTCACTACCAAGTGGTATAGAGAAGTCGAGTGAGAGTTGCGTGTCATGCCCACCGGTTGAATATAATAATCGGTTTGCTGATAATGTATAGGACACGCGACCAATTCTATTATTATAGCCTAACTGAAATTGGGTGTTTGTACCGGTACTGTTCCAGTAATTTTGAACGAAACCAGTAAGATAGATATTCCCATATGACTCTCCAAAATTTTGGCTGGCAGTCAGTGAAAAGCGTTGTTTAGGCCGGGAGAGATATTGTGCTCCGTTAGTTTTATTCTTTTTATAATAGTTATTAATTTGCAGGGCATTGTCATAGCTGTAATAGCCTGATGACGAAAATCTATACGCTGCGAGGGTAAAGTTGGTGTCAGTCTGAGAAACTTTTTTACTGTAGGTTGCACGATAGCTCACACCCTGTTTTTTCTCATCGCCATATTTTGTCTGAGCACCGGTGATATCAAGAGAGATAGCACCGATCGGTAGCCCAAATGCACCGCCTAACAGCGCTGAGATATAGTTATCTGATCCCAGAATACCGGTATAACCGGTCAGGCTATTGGTAAAGCCATGCTGAAGGGTGCCCTGATAAACAGAAGGCGTATAAGCCATGTTGTCTTTACGCGACACACCTCCCGTTACAGAGTAGAACGTCATACCCGGGCGCTTCAGTCTTGTCATAGCTGCATAAGGTACTGAAAAACGCGTTTCGCTGCCGTCAGCTTCTTTGACAGTGACATCTAAGTCGCCACCGTAGCCGGTAGGGTAGAGGTCGGAGATGTTAAAGGGGCCTGGCGAAACGGTTGTCTCATAAATTTTACTGCCGTTTTGCGATACAGTTACCTGAGCATTAGTACGCGCAACGCCACGAATTTCTGGTGCGTAACCACGTTGTGAATCAGGCCACATTTGATCGACAGTCGATATCTGTGCACCGCGGAATGAGAGGGTATCAAAGAGCTCGCCACTCGTATTACCTTCACCTAACAGTAAGCGTGATTTCAGTTGCGGGATATCACGCTGAACATAGGTGTTGATGGCATTATAATGATGAGACTCCTTACCTTGCTGGCGTCGCCAGCTTAATGAGCCATCATGACGAAACATCCAACCGCCAAGGTTAAAACCTGCCAGCGCTCTGCCATAAAAAGAGTCATATTCACGTCCGTCGTTAACAGAGCGGTAATAGTTGGTATCATAGTTAAGTGTTAACGCCGTTTCACCCTTATCCCAGAATTCTGGAGCGACATAGCCACGTGCTGAGCGCAGCAGATAAATCTGTGGAATTGAGATGTCCATCTGCATATCAGCGGAGTTGATTGCGGCATGACTCTCCTTAACCACATCTTCCAGTGCTATACATTGCTTACCTGAACGTAACTCTTCAGCTTGCTCAGAGCTGAATACCGTATCTTTAATGGAAAGGCTTTTTACCAGATCATAGGAAAGACAGGCCTTAGTACCTGCTCCCTCACGTACAACCTGAACATTCTCCCGACTAATCTGACGGCCATTTAAAAAGATATCCAGCGTGTAGACGCCGGGATCAATGGGGTTACCTGTTGCGTAGCGGGAAACATCTACTTTTACGCCAGCTAAATTTTTTACAAATGATTCATCGAAATCATAAGCAGTTTCAGCAAACGCTGACTGAGTTGCTGCGGTCAGAAACAGCGCCAAAAAAGAGCGATAACAAATTTTGCCAGTTGATTTATTAAAAAATACCGTCCTTGCCATCATAATTTCCCCTGGATAATTACCAAAAGCTACTCGTTTATTTTGCTTTCAACCTTACGTGCTGCACCAAAGTCGTCCAGATACTGATAATTAAATGTTGTTTTTATTTGACTTGTGCTCATGCCTTTCAGCGGGAATTCTTTTGTTTCGCCTGGTGCCAGCATTTCCCCTTTTTCACTGGCTAATTTATGACCTGAGTTATCTTCTGCATTAATCTGTGAGACGTTAACGTAGAAAGGTGAGTTGTTAGTTGCGGAAAGAAAATTAGGCTTTTGACCGTGGCGCCATACCAGCCCTGACGCAGCTTTATTGGCCTGCGCTGTATCAAACTGAACTGGACGATAAAAAATCTTGATGCGACTCCGGATCGCCATTTGCAACTGGTTCTGGTTAGCCAGGCTTTTATCTCGAGGAGGTATATCAAGGACATTAAGCCAGAAGATAGATTCTTTATCGGTTGGCAAATTGGCGCCCGTAAAAACAATACGTAACGTTTGCCCTTTATTCGCTTCCATACGGAAAACCGGAGGTAATAAAACGAAAGGAACATTTATCTTATCTACTGCTTCGTCAGGGTTTCCGTTATCAACCCATGCCTGAACAAGTGCGGGATGATCGCCGCGGTTATCCAGACGAACGGTAACCTCTTTTTCGGAGGCAGGGTAGATTACCCGGGTACCAATAATGGTCACACTGGCAAAGGCAGACGAAGTCATTGCGCAAGTGAGCAAGCAGGAGATTAAAAATTTAAAACTTTTTTTTTTCATGATATTAACTGAAGTGATGAGAGGGGAAGAGTGGTGAGGGCATTGCCCTCACCATAATCAATTACAGGTAATTGATTGAATAGTTTACTGTTGATGCAACGCTACCCGCTTCAGCAGCAGCAGTTGCATAGTACTGAGCTGAGTAAGACAGGGTGCCAGCCCCTGCTGTCAGAGCGACAGTTGCAGGAGAGGTAGACTGTTCAGTGCTGCCTGCATTGATGACTTTGTTGGCGCTGTCCAGCAGTTGCAGATCAACACCTGTAGCAGTACCCGTGTTAGTCAGGCGACCGTTGGCGTTCACACCAGCGCCCTGCTCAAAGTAAGCGTAGACATCGCCAGTCTTTGCAGAGCAGTCGCTCAGCGCCAGAGTAAAGCGAGTGTTGCCCGCAACGGCACCTGCCGCATTTAATACACCGGCTGCTACTTTCGGCAGGGTAACTGTGGCAGTACTGCTTCCGCCGTTAACACTTACGGTACAGGTCTGAGATGCAATGGTACCGGTGAAGTTAAGGGTGCCATCTGAAGCTTCTGCTGCATTAACCTGCGCCGCTGTCAGCAGCAGACCCATAGCAACCATAGATACCTTTTTCATATACTTTCCTTTGTAGAAAATAGTGAACAACATTTAATTATGAGCGATTGAGTTTTATGACAAGCGCCCATTCCTTTCCGGAAGTCTATTGCCTTCCTGATAAATCAGAACATCAGCAGGCCGAAAACTACGGCCGCAGCAACACCGACAATACCCATGCCAAAAGCAGTACCGCTAACCGGGTTAGCTTCTGGTATTGATTCCGGACGTACCCACTCAGTTTTTTCTTTGGAGCTTCCACCAAACTGTTTGAAGAAATCTAAAATTACGGAAGTTAGTGAGCCGCCACTGACGCCTTCAATTTCATTAGTTTTCAATTCACGCATGATTTTTCCTTATGCAGTAATTACTGGCGTGCCCAGGTCAAACTGGTTTTCCACGATGTTATTGAACCAGCCTGCAGTTGTTTCCCAGCCATTCATTGCACCATAAAGTGCGCCATCAACCAGACCTACAACGGCACCGATAACCAGGCCGCCAGCTCCTGAAACTAAGCCAACGCCCAATAAGCCGCCCGCACTACCGCCACTCATGGCCCATTTGAGACCGAAAGCAGTAATACCTGCAGCTGCACCTACAACGACTGAACCGATGAAATCAAAAAAACCTGCGCCTGAAACGGTCTGCATTTCAACAGATGTTAACTCTCTCATTTATATCTCCACGATTAATCAATTATTCAGTTATTCAGTTATTCAGTAATGAATTTTTTAAAATGCCGCTTCAAGCGAACGGCGTTATTAGATTCGGAGGCCATAAAAAATAAAATAGTAAAATATCCATAATTGATTTTTGGTGCGGTTTTCACTGGCTATATAAAGTTTGAATTCATTACATTTTTTTTACATTAATTATAATTTGGACGGGTGGGGTGAGGTTGTTCATATTATGGATAAGTTATTTCTCTTCATATTTGTTGAGGTGTCTTGCGTTGAGGCGGCACTATCAATTTCAGGCGGTGAGAATGGTACACATTCTGCGATGTAAAGGCTTTGAGAATAATCTATAGGGGTTTCTTAAAACAGCCTGATTCTGAGTAAGTGAGATTCATATGAAGCGTAAGGTAAAATCCTGGCGCTTAGAGCCTTATCCATTAATGGAGTATAACGCTTAAAAAATATAAAAAAATAGAATTTAAATCTATATATTAATAATTTATCGATTTAAATGTCTGTTATGGGAATGCTATGGTTTAATTTATGCCATCAGGTGCTGTGTTGGTTTTTTTTATTTTCACGGAGGAATTAACAATGATTCTATTATGAGTAACCATGTGAAGATTATTACAGGTTTTTAAAATGCCACTGCGGACTTGTTTTTTTAATACGGTGTTTTTATAACATTAATTTCCATATGGTTATGATTGATTCCTTTTTTAAGAAAAAAGTTATAACCCTATCAGTAAGTCTCTACTTGTTAGTTTGAATTACTGATTAAATGACTTTAAAGCGGTGAAATATCTGGTTGTTATGCCATTCGCTGGCTTAATGCTCTTCCTTTTTGCATGTTTGTGGTGTTGAATTTTATCGCAATGGTTTTACTATAGTGAAACCAATAACGACCTCTTCTATGGTTTATATCCGGGGGAAGGCCAGAGATCAGAAATACACCAGGCGAAAAAAAGAGACTATAACAAACGGATTTTTACTAATTTTTCTACTAATCACTAACTTCGTGTTAGTTAGATTGAGTTAATTATTATGTATAGAGTGACTGAGAATCATGAGCGGATCATCGATGCGCTGGCCGGGTACACCCAGGTTGCTAATCCAGATGAGATTTCACGCGGTAAGCGTCGTTATCATCTCACTAAAGATAATGTACGCCGTGTAATGTTCATTCTTGATGGTGACTTCTTACTGAAATTAAAGAGTGAAAATAAGGTCTTAAATATTCTGTCTGCTCCCTTTGTTGTCGGTGTCACACCGGCACTCGATGAACCTCCTGTCTATCTGGAAAGAATCGATTATGGGAAGGTCAGTTTCATTGATTACGATGTGTTCTGGCGACTGGTATTTGAGAAAGACCTCTTTAACGATGCCATGTCCATTCTTTCGGGCCAGTACTCAGACCTGATGAACTACATTCAGCTACCCAAGAATAACTCATATGATGAAGTGATTTCTTTAATTGGTCGCTGGGAAAAATTGCCACCGCATCTTAAGAAGCGCTTTTCGGCACTTTACCTGATTGAAAACAGTTCTCATCTTTCAAAAAGCTCCATTTGCAGGGTTTTGAAAGAATTAAAAGAGAAAGGTGAACTGACCCTGGTTAATGGCAAGTTTACCTGATTTTTTTATTTAACTTTTGGGATGCTTAAGGGAAAAATGCATTTTAAAGTCGTTTGTACAAATGAGAACTACTTCTTTCGGCTGGGCATCTCCAAAATTATTGAGGAGGCACTGTTATCAGATACGTCAGTAGAATTCTTACCCGCCTATGACGCGAAAAATTTATGTCAGGCGGACTTTATACTGATTAGTGTTGCACAGTGGCGCCTTTATATGTGTCAGCCTGCCTACCGGGATCGGAAGCCCGGTAGCATTTTAATGGTCTTTGTTGACGATATTGAAGACATCACTCCTGAGCATTTGCCTCTCTGCTATCGTTCTTTGATTATCATTTCGCGCAGGGATTCTGTTCGCGATATTGCTGATAAAATCATCCGGTTCTGGCTGGGAAATCAGGGGAGCGCCAGAGGATTTGTACCCACGGATTGCTCACATTGCGATTTCGCGCGTATTACAGTAGTCCAGCTGCAGGTGCTAAGTTTTCTTAAGAAAGGGTATAGCGTAGGGCAGACAGCTAAACGGCTGAATCTCTCCGCTAAAACAATTTATGCACATAAATACAATGTCATGAAGAAGTTTTCGCTAAGTGGTGATATGGCCTTTAACGCCTTCATCAATGATCTGACGCTGCTTGAGCTTTATAAGGGGGTTATTGAGTCTGCAAAATTTTAACTCCTTATGCATCTCATATGTCCGTGATCCTGCAAATTACAGCGTTAATTCTGATGTCCGGGTTTTCTGTGATGCATAACGGCATTCACAGGCTGTCTTCTGGTCGTTAAGGGTTGAGAGGTTTATGTGAAAAAAGAACCGCGAAAAAATCAATCCCTGGTCATCCCTTTTAAAAGGGTAACGGCACTCATGTCAGGGAAGGTTATCTGTATTTACAGTAACGATGTGGTTGCTGCACCCGTACTTCATCTTCCCGATGCGTTTCAGTCAGGCGTGGGAAGCCGTTATCCTTCTTAGTCAGCGCTGACACTCAAAGAAACGCACATAAGTACACAGAAATCTTCCGGACAAACGCGTGAATGCTCAGCCGGATGGCTAACCAGCATTTGAAATCAATGGTTTTGAGAAATAATGACGTTCAGGCGCTATCGGTACATGGGTACACTGTTTGTACTAATTACTTTTACAAACGGTAAGGAACCTGAAGCTTCTGATAAGTTAAGACAAGTAAAAAGCCAGTGCTGCCACTGGCTTTTTTTTCAGATGTTTATTTCAGAATATAAACACGATCTACGTTGATTTCGCTGTAGCCATCATCCCGGTCAACTTCACCGCTGACCCGTACCTTTTTACCAATCAGATAGCGATCATCGTCATCATCATCGTCTATATCGACACGGATGCGGCCAGTCGGGTCTTTTAACCAGTAGTGATCATCATCGGCCCTGCCAGTGATCGTTCCCGTGAGCGTAACCTGACGATCGTCGCGCAGGGTTTTCGCCACTGCGACCGTGACTTCCTGCCGGGCATATGCCGAGCCTGAAGTGATGAAGGCCAGGATCATCCATAATATTTTCTTCATTTACGTCTCCTTTAATACCCATCATTTGTTGGTTTATTGACTAAAAACTAAAACGATAACCGGCGTTAACCTGGCGCTGGTTGAAGCGATTTCCATTTACCCTATCTCCTTCAATAAAAAGGGTATGGTTACTGATTTGCGCACTGACACCGATACCGTTATTCCAGCCATTACCTTTAAACGAGAGGCGTTCATCTGAACCATTCAGAGCATAAGCAGCATCCCCGTCAAACTCGCGCAAAACACCTGTTTTGACATAAGCATTGAGTTTGTAGTTGCTCTGATTGACTTCATAACCTGCCAGTACGCTGGCTCTTCCCATCATGGATTTGTAACTTGAGAGATTAATGTTGAGGCCATTCGACGCCTGTACAGAGGTTCCATCCTGATGACCGGCAGTCAGCTGAAACTGTGGTTCCAGGTAAAAGCCAGTAAGGTCGTCAGAGAAGCTGAACTTCTTGCCGGCTTCGAGTGATCCACTCAGGCCTGATGAGACACCATGTCCGGATACGCGATTATTCTGCGTATCGCTGACATCAAATTGATTTCTCAGGCGGTTGAATTTCAGTACGCCATCCAGGTAGAAGCCTGCATCATTCAGCCATGTGCCGTAGATACCAAAATGTTCAGATTTAGTCGTGCCATCGCCAGCACGATAATGAGGCGAGCCCTCTGTTGCTCCCATAAACAAGCCCAGATAAATCGGCAGATCATCGGACAGGCGTTTATCTACCCCAAACTGATAGCCTGAATAATTCATGCTGAAATTGCTCAGCTTGCCATTGGCAAAACCACTAAAACGCCCATCCATTCCGCGCAGCCAGACATTGCCGCTCGTCTTTCCCTGGCGCACATCACCCATACGCTGCATCAGAGTCTGCATTTCGGCATAATTCATCAGATAACCGATGTTAAGGAAGTTGGCGCCTGCATTCGCTGTGGTGGTGATTGTTGAATTGTGATTTTGTTCTGCTGGCTGTGTAGGATTTCCATTTTCTTTAATGTCTTTATCTGAAGCAGGGTGAATGTTGTTATCCGTTGGGGCTACGGGGTGTTGGTCTGCTGAGGGTTTTTCATCAGAAGCAGGTTGAATGTTGTTATCCGCTGGAATAGCGGGTTGCTCATCTGCAGCAGGCGCTTCAGGCGCTTTTGGCGATGAGAGAACCCAGTTAGTCCCCTGTTTGTTGACCGAATAGACATAGCCACCCAGTTCAACGTCGGTGTTGCCCCTGAACGTCGCGACACCATCGGTAGTTTCAACAACGGTCAGCACTTCATTTCCTGTGGTAATGGCACTGCCGCGGTTCAGAATATTCAGACCGTACTCACCTGCGCTGCTTTCGGTCACCACGATTTTGTCGCCAGTATTATTTACCCCTTCACCATCGCCGACCAGATTGGTACGAAGGGTAAAGTTGCCGCTACCACTCAGGTTAGCAATGGTCAGAGTGGAGTAGGTCGCATCGTCTGTTGCTGCAGAAAGGTCTGCCAGTGAGTTATTTAATGTCAGGTTATCAAGATTAGATGTTTGACTAACGTTCCATGTGCTGTTGGTGAGGCTGACGTTTAAATGACCGCCATTCACATTATCGCTGGTAGCACTACCGGACCACAGTGAACCCGGCTCTAAATTAAGATCGATCAGCCCCCCCAGCGATACTACGCTGCCGGTGATTTCCGCTTTCCCCTGAGAAGTAATAACACCCGGGGCAAACCCTTCGGCGTAGAGTGTTGCTATTGCTACTCCGTCCGGAGAGGCCATATTGATAGAGAGATCGCCTGTCAGATTGGTCTGGCCACCATTCCAGGCGACAACACCGATTCCTGTATCAGGGCCGGTGATGCTGATGTCTTCGCCATTAATCACGCCTCCCCCCAGAGACCAAAGGCCTCTGCCGACCATATCTGATTGTTTAAGAACAATATCTGTGTTTACCAGATTGATCACTGCACCTGTCGATTGCGCGGATGCGCCATAACCGCCAGACTGAATGGTGTTGCGTTCCTCTTCACTGCCTGAAAAGTTGAGGATGGCATTATTATCCATTGCAACAAGGCCGCCAGTCTGCGCTGATGAGATCACGCTGCCTGCGCCGACATTTATCAGGCTATTTTCTCTGGCTGAAATGCCAGGAGAAGTCGTGCCAGATGTGCTGATTGTCAGATGATCGGCAGTCAGTTCACCCAGGCTCCAGATGCCTGCAGAAGTCTGACCTGTGGTGATAATGGTTGAGTGGCTGCCCAGATCAACCGAGCCATTATCCTGAATATTGATGCCCTGCGAGGTGTCGCCCAGAGTATTAATGGTCAGCGCTTCCGCTTTAAGCGTTGCGGCATCATTAATCGCATCACCGGTCAGTGTATCCACCTGTACGCCATGACTGTTGGCCCCGTTGGTCTGTATACTACTGTCACGGCCTAAATCAACGTTTGACCCGTAACCGCTGACGCGCAGTGCAATACCGTTGGTGCCCTGGGTACTGATACTCGATGCTTCGGCCTGCAACGAGGATTGATTGCTTACAACCACCCCCTCTGCGTAAGCAATACCTGATCCAATCGATGTGACGGAGCTACCTGATCCCAGATTGGCAGTAACCTGCTTTCCACTGAGCTCCATCGCCACTGCGGATATTCCTGAAACATTGAGAATTAATTTATCAGCAGTAAAGTGACTGTTCGCAGCCTGGATGAAAATTCCCTTAGCGTAATGCTCAGGGTCTTTCACCGTAACTGTGCTGCCCGAACCGGCTGTCACTTCAGCAGCGGTTGCACCTGTTACAAGAATGCCATAATAACCATCGCCAGATGATTGATCGGCGATTAATGTGGTGCCATCTGCCAGCGTAATATCTCCGCCTCTCTGGCTTCCGACAATAGCCGCCGGACTGACCAGAGGCAACATACCCATACCACCCGCCAGTACCATCGCTTTTACGCGTTTATTTAAGTCAGTACTATTATTCATATCTGTGACTCTTCCTTAAGGTTTTATTAAAGGGCCGGGGGACTCTGAAAGTGTTAAACAGGCATGCCATTTCGCACTTCATACGCTTCTCAGGCCCGATACGAATTAAATGTCTTGTTAATAGAATCCATTAATAACAGCATTTTTACTTAGGGCGGCAGGATTATGCAGGTCAGGCGTTAATTATGTAAAGAGAGTGAAAGTATGCGTCTTTTGACAACAGGTTAAAAGAATCGAAGCACCACAAAGGAATTTCCATTGAAAATTAAGATTATGTGCTAACTGTCACTCGGGAAGTCTTGTTATTTATTATTACAGTCATTCTCTTTTGGTGTTTATTTGTTGTGTTTCGCAGGTCAGTAATGAGAATGCTGGTAGCAATAGGTGTTGTTAAGAGAGGGTTTAGCGCGTGGGTGCTATCATTATTACACGCTCAGATACATACCAGACTTTTCCATAAACTGGTCAGAAAGGAATCTGAAGCCATCGCCGATGAAAAACGTATGACAAAGAGCGAATTAATTAATGCGCTAATCGTTATTGCGCTTTGTGCCATAAGCGTTGTAAGCATGAGAAGCGAAGTCTCACCGACCTGAAATTGATGCTGAGAGAGGGTTATATGAAAATCATAAACAGAATAACAGTTGGCTCCCTGATGCTGGCCACGCTACACATTAGTGCCTGCACGCCCCATCATGCTGAGCCACAGCGCCTGGTAATGCAAAATCCTGCAAGTCAATGGTGCCTGCAGCGTGGCGGACAGCAGGTAAAGGATGAATCATTGAGCACCAGCACACTCTACTGCCTGTTACCTTCAGGAGAAAGGATTGAGCAGTGGGCGTTGTATCATCGCGATCATCCGCAATAATCACTTTTCAATTTTTCCGCCAGTAGGGTTAACGAAAGCCATTGAAATGCAAAGATAATTAACCTGAGGCTCTGTCTTAGCTCAATGCTGGCTAAATCTTTGCAAGACACCCGATCATTTATCGCAGTCCTTTTTTGTGGACTGCTACGGATGTCTCGTGTCGTTCTGACTCCATGAATGGGGTTAACCGCGTGTTTTATGTACACCAGACACTGAATTGGTTAATCCCATGAATGATAATGAATATTATTTCTACAAAGTATTATAAGATTTTTTAGGTAAGAATTAATATCAAGGTAGAGGAAGTGACTTTTCTGAATTAATAAATTATTTTTTATCAGTAAGTGTTTTTTTATATCTATTTTGATCTCATTTGGCAATTGTCCTGACATGGTTTTCAAGAAAAATATTAAATCTGAAGCTTGTAATCCAATTTGATAATGGGTTTTTATAGCCTTTTAATACAATGAGTTATCACAAATTTTACGCTAACCTGCCTCCTTTATTTGATCTGAATCAATATCTATATAAAACTCAGATTCTGTTACCGATTGTCATAATGATACTATTTCATTAATTAAGGTATTTCTCTTAAATAATAATAGCCTCATGAGGATAATCCATTGAAACATTTTGGAAGCGCAGCGTTATGTTGCACCTTCTTTATCTGCACCAAATCTTATGCGGGCATAATGCGACACGATATTGATGTACAGGAATATCGTGATTTCGCTGAAAACCTGGGAAATTATTCGGTTGGTCTGACAAATATACCTGTCTATAAAATGGATGGTTCTTTATCAGGCTATCTTGATTTCGCCATGCCTGATTTCGGTATGGTAGCGACCTATGGCTACAGCACGCTGGTAGCACCCTCGTATGTTGCCAGTGCCCGTCACAACACCGGGTATCAGTCGTTGAAATTTGGCAACGGTGCACAGTATGGCGCCACCTATAAGCTAATTAACCGCAATGAATCAACGATCTCAGATGTTGATTTTCACCTCCCGCGTTTAAATAAAGTTGTTACAGAGGCCGCGCCAGCAGAAGTGCTCGATAAGACGACTATGCGCACTGCGGATAAGTCACGCTTTTCCTGGTATACCCGAACCGGGGGGGGGACACAAAGTCAGGTCAGTGAGGATCAAACAACACAGATTACGCTGAGCGGTGCCTACAACTGGGTAAGCGGCGGCACCATTAATGCGGATACGATAACGACGCCGTCCGGAACCCTGCGCGCGATTAATTACGGTCCAGACAATCCACTTACTTCGCCGCTCGCGATTGGTACCCTGAGCGGTGATAGCGGCAGCCCGATTTTAGCCTTTGACGAATTTGATCAGAAATGGAAAGTGGCGGGCGTATTACATGGTGGAACCACTGCGGCAGGTTATGGCAGTACTATTATGTGGGAATATATCCCTGATGGGTATATTCAGACCATTAGCGCTATCAATACCTCGCCAGATGTTACAGACATTGCCGGTGCAGGCTCCATTCTCTGGGACGCCCAGGGCATAACCCAAAATAATGCATCCTGGTCATGGAGTGGCCTTGATAAAAAATATGCGAGTATTGCCCCTTCTCAGTCTACTAATGAAGAACTTGATGCCACCAAAGATCTGCGCTTCAACGGCGCTGGCGGCCTGATTACGCTGAATACACCAATCAATATGGGCGCAGGTAAACTTCAGTTTTCTAATAACTATACCGTGGCTTCAGAAGAGGGCGTGAATGCAACCTGGGCAGGCGGCGGTGTTGAAGTTGACGCAGACAAACAAGTCCTGTGGCAGGTTAATGGCCTGGCAAGCGATGCGCTGCATAAAATCGGCGCAGGTACACTACATATCAATGCTGTAGGTACAAACCCGGGTTCGCTGAATGTGGGAGAGGGTACAGTTATCCTCGATCAGCAAGCTGATAGCTCAGGCAACAAACAGGCTTTCTCTTCTGTCACCCTGGTCAGTGGTCGGCCAACCGTGGTGCTGAATGACGAAAGCCAGGTTGCTACTGACCAGATCTACTTTGGCTACCGTGGCGGTCAGTTAGATTTAAACGGCAATACGCTCAGCTTCAGAAAAATCAATCATACCGACAGTGGCGCTACGCTGGTTAACCACAGTGATAATGAAGCAACGCTCAATATTACCGGCTATACCGCCGCAGATGTTCCTTTTTACAGCTATACCGGCAGCAATCGTACAGGTACGCCGGGATCTGTTTATGTTTACAAAAATCCCTACACTAAAGATACGGAGTATTTTCAGTTAAATACGACCTCTTATGGTTATTTCCCTACTGATAAAAGCTCAACCTCTATCTGGACGTATCTGGGTACCGATGCGGATGAAGCCATCAATCATCGCCTGACACAGCTGAACGTTCAGGTGTTCCGCGGTTTTCTGGGTGAAACGCTGGAAAATGCGCTGAATGGCGTGATGAACGTTAACATTCTACCGCGTAACGCCACCGCGATTACCGCACTGACCGGCGGTATGAACCTGAACGGCAATCTCAACGTTGATAGCGGTACGGTGGTGTTATCTGGTCAGCCGGTTCCACATGCGGGAGGCGTTGTCATTGATGACGACTGGAACACTTCACTGTTTAAAGCCGATCAGATCAATGTAGGTACTGGTGCGCATTTCCAGGTGGGAGAATACGCTGGTGTGAAAGCCAACATTGTTGCTGCTGATTCGTCAACGCTCTCTTTTGGCTATAACGATAGCGAGCTGGCAGGCGAGAAAAGCTGGCGTTGCTATTCTGCCATCTATTCTGATGATGTTTCCTGCAGTCAGCCATTGCGAAGCGCGGATGCACTGGCACTGCTGCCCGCCAGTGAAGTGGAAGGTGATGTTCAGCTGGCGAACAACGCCTCACTTTATCTTGGGAAGGTTAACTATCAGGGGGCCGTGACATCAACGGGCAGCAACCTTATGACGCTGGATGCCACTGCGAACTGGACGATGACCGGCAACAGTAATGTCAGTTCACTTCTGGCGAAACGTGGTTCGACACTTTCAATGGTGCCTTCGGGCAACTGGAGCGCCAAAACATTGAATGTCGATACGCTGAATGCGACCGGATTAAATCTGATGTTAGGCGTTAAACCCTCCACACTGGAAAGCGACAAACTGATTGTAAAAAATTCGGTGAGTGGTGGCGACAACCTGCTGGACGTAAGTCTGCTAATCGGAAGTGAAGAGGACGTTGCGCTGACCCAGGATCTGGTGATGGTTGATGCACCTGCTGGCACGTCTCACAGCTATTTCTCTTTTGCAGACAGCTACAGCGGATTTAGCGTTTACACCCCCAATTATCAGGTGAAAGACGATAACAACCGTGTTTTGTGGGTGCTGGAAAGTAACAAGTCGGCTGAGCCGGAACCGACGCCAGCGCCGGAAGTTACCCCTGAGCCGGAACCGACGCCAGCGCCGGAAGTCACGCCTGAGCCGGAACCGACGCCAGCCCCGGAAGTTACCCCAGAGCCAGAGCCGACGCCAGCGCCGGAAGTTACCCCTGAGCCGGAACCGACGCCAGCGCCGGAAGTCACGCCTGAGCCGGTACCGACACCAGCGCCGGAAGTTACCCCTGAGCCGGAACCGACGCCAGCGCCGGAAGTTACCCCTGAGCCGGAACCGACACCAGCGCCGGAAGTTACCCCTGAGCCAGCGCCTGTTCCAGACGCTTCGTCAGCGGATAATGCCACTGCTGAGCAAGCTGCTGTGGAGAAAGCAGAGGAAGACGCCAAATCCAAAGCAGAGGCCGAGGCACAAGCGAAAGCCGAAGCTGAAGAAAAAGCGAAAGAGGAAGCCGCGAAAGCAGAAGAGGAAGCCAAAAAACCGGCGTTCAATCCGGATGACTGGTTCTCTGTTTACGACAACCTGCCACTGATCCAGCGCACGCGTGCCTTAATCGCCTCGCGGCAGTACATTTTCAGTGAAGCGGTCAGCCAGTTGCATAACCGCACTGACAGTCTGCGCGCTTCGCCAGAAAGCAGCGGATCATGGGCAACAATAGAGCAGAAAAAAGGGCATTTTCTTGGACTCGACGTCAACCAGCAAACACTGAACGTGGGCTGGGATAGCCGCAGCGACAAGCAAACAGCCGGTATCAGCGCCAGTTATACGCAGGGTGAGGTAAAAGGGGAAGGTCATGAAAAACATCGACTGGCTACTGTCGGTGCATTTTATTCCTGGCAGGCTGATGCCGGATGGTTCTTTGATGCGGCCAGTCGTTATATGTATCTGAATCAGGAGATAACGCTGGATCCTGCTTTAAATATAAATGGCATGAAAAAGGACAGCCATATGCTGGCAGGCAGCCTGCGCACTGGCTATCAGTTTGCGCTCGCTGACGATACTCTGTTTATCTCACCGTTTGTTGGTGTGACCGCAGGTGTCATGTCCGGCTATACCCTGAAAGGGGAGGATGCGTCAGTTTCGTTAAGTTCATCCACACCTTACTTCACCAGCAGCGGGTTCATGGTGCAGAAACGCGGTCTGGGCGCATTAATGCCGAATATTAACGTCAGCGCCAGTCTGGCCTATCAGTATTCACCTGGTAAAAATGGCTCCACAACCACGCTCTCCGATCGTCAGTCAAACCGGCAATACAGCGCCTGGTCAGATAACCGTTATCGTGGCAGTGTAGGGCTGGAAGGCATTATCGCGCCCGGCCTTTCACTAAATGCGAAAGTAGAGAGCAGTTTTGGTGGTGAATTTAAAACGGATTACAGTGGTTTAATCGGCCTGTCATATCACTTCTGATATCCGTGTCGGAATAATATCAGAGCATCACTTCATGAAGGGGTGATGCTCTGACTTATCGATACATTATTCCTGCTGGAAAATATCAGCCTGCGGACGTAGCCGTAAGACGAAAAAGGATAATCTGCAGAGCAGTAAATCTTCAGAGGATAATGTATTAATGTTGATATTTTATCCTTATTTCAGCGTCAGCAAACTAATCGCCAGACTTCCGCAGGCACTTCGTTGTAAGTCTCATTCATTATTAGTTCAGCTTTACGATGATCGTATGCGCCCTCAAAAGAAGAGAGATCGTCAGAAGGAAGTTTTTTCCGCATATAGCTTGTCACGATATCCAGGATATCGGTTGACGGGCAGTTTCTTAACTTATTCAGATAGTAGACTTTGTTCATAATTTTTTGCTGAAGTTAACCTGTAAAAATGAGCTTATGCGCGGTCTTAACTTTATCTAAGCTGACTCGCTGTGCTATCGATGCTGCCAGGAAGATAAAAACCTGACAACAGATATACGTGTGTCCTTACGCACTGGATACGTTCAGATGCGCCGCGTCGCCTCTGACGCTTCACTGGCCTGGCTAAACGGAAGATTAAAAATCAGCTTTTATCTTAATGTATTTTTAATTTGTTGTTTCTAAAGTTATTTTTTAAGTGCAGCCCTGCCGTAATCCCATATCAGATTGAAAAGATAAGCATAAACCAGAAAAAACAGCACTAACCCACATTCCAGTTTCAGCGCTGCGAATAGCGTAATATCCAGCCACCATGCTGCAAAAGGTATCAATACGAATAACAGACCTGCCTCAAATAAAACGGCATGGAGACATCTTATTCGCCAGTCTTTTTTAAATCCGGTTCGCAGCTGAACGCTGTCAAACATCAGGTTGAACAGATAGTTCCATCCCATCGCCAGCGTTGATGAAACTATAGTCAACAGTGCCGACTGCGAAGGTGCTGCCGAGGCAAAAATAATCAGAATGATGAAAACCAGGACATTAGCAACGACTTCGAAAATAACTGCGTGCAGCACTCTTTCTGTGGTGGTGCGTACCGGAGATAAACACTGTTCCAAATCACACTCTCATTAATCCGTCAGGCACCGTTACCGGTGAAGATAAAATTCAGGATAATTTTCTGCTCAGTCCGATTATATTCAAAGCGCTGGGCATTTACCTGCCTTAAACGGATGAGAATTTAGCATCGCACCGTCATAAAGTGAAAGCGTAACGGGTAACTACCAATAAAAATCCAGGCAGGCTTGATATTTATCAAATCTTATACAAAATGTGCTTTATCAGCGATGCGCCTTAGCATACCTGCTCCTGAATTACTCTTTCTGTTCAACGACCCGGGTCCAGAATGGTTAATCTGGTAAGTTTTTCACTGCATGCGGTGATGGCCTGTCGGATTCGAGGCGATGATAGCAACTCTGAAATGGAGTGAAATATTAAAATAGAAAATTGAGCGTATATAGATTTATATTTTAATATTTAGATGATAAGCAGGTTTAAAAACTGTATGTCGGCGTCATTTACCGTTCTGAAGCGATTGCGATACAGAAGTACAGCGTAAAGGTGAGGCTGCAGGAGGTGAAAAGTGGTTTGCCCACTGTGCCATTATCAATAGCCTAAACAGATTCAACGTCTGGCATTTATAACGAAAATGCAGTCCTCGGTGGAGAGTATGACGTGATGGTTACTTCATATCGCGTTCTCGGCTGTATAAATCATAAAGTCTACTTTTCCACTGGCATACTCATCGGGTTTCACTTTCTGCTCCAGATAATTCAGCATAAGCTGTACCGCAAGCTGAGCATGCTGCCGGGTATTCTGATCCAGCGTCAGCGCAACGCTCTGCTGCGCCATCAGCGTGCGTGTCGTGGCGTAAAGCTCATGGGTGATCCAGACGCACTGATTCAGCCGACGATGACGTGCCAGCGTCTGGCCTATTTCAGTGTTCCCTAGGCCGGTATTATAAATTCCCTGCAGATTTCTGCTCTGAACCAACTGCTTCTCCAGCAACTTACTGAGGGTGTCCCTATTTTCCTGAGCCGCCAGAACTTCACATAGCTGAAGATGGGGATAGCGTTCAGTCATCAGCGTGCAAAATCCTTCAATGCGCTGACGATGCGCGCTGTAGTCCCTGTGACCACTGACCATCAATACCTCACCGGGCTGATGCAGCATTTTACCCATAAGCTGAGCGGCGGTGCGTCCTGCCTGCAACTGGTTGATCCCGACATGACAGAGCCGGGCGGCACCGGGCAAATCGGTGACCAGCGAGATCACCGGTACACCACGCACCCGGCAATCTTCCAGCGCCTCATAAATCGCCGGATGTTCATGGGCAAAAACGATTAATCCATCCCGCAATTCACTGCCTTGCCTGATAAGCTTTGCCAGTCGTTCAGGCTGCGCCTCCGGGACAAAAGTGCGATGCAGCGTCAACCGGCGATAGCCCAGATGGGATGCGACCTCCGTAAAATCCTGCGCCAGTTGCTTAAAGAAAAACGAATCGTTGCTGCTGAGCAACAGTTCTATCTGCCACGGATGACGATGCTCCTCAGGTAAAATTCGCCTGAGTCCGACTTCCCGTGCCGCCTGCAGCACCCTGTGAACCGTTTCCGGTGCAACGCCACCCCGTTCATTAAGCACCCGATCCACGGTTGCCAGCCCTACACCTGCCCGCAGGGCGACCTCTTTCAGCGACATGCCGCTCTCCTCTGAGGTAAACACCTCAAAACATCATGCTGTGAGTGTAAAACGCAGCGCTATTCTGCTGATGCAGCTTTCTGCCGGACTATGATGGAGTTCAAATAATGAATAAAAAGCAACGTGTTGCCCTTCTGGGGTGTGGCTTTATTGGTGAAGTTCATGCCGCGAATCTTCAGGCGCATCCCGGGGTAGAGCTGGTGTGGGTGGCGGATGCGGAACCCGCCCGCGCTGCCGACTTTGCGACCCGCTATGGTGCCCGGGTCGCATCTGTCACAGACGCGATAAACGATCCGCAAATTGACATGGTGCTTATCGCCAGCGCGACGCCGACACATGCGGATTTGCTGGAAGCCGCTGCGCGCGCCGGTAAAGCTATCTACTGTGAAAAGCCGGTCGATCTTTCTCTTGAGCGTGCCCGTAAGGCCGTGGCTAACGTTCTCCCTTACAACGTGCCGGTCACGGTGGGGTTTAATCGCCGTTTCGATGTCAGCCATCAGCAGCTGAAGCAGCAACTCCGTCAGGGGCGGATTGGCCCGGTGGAACTGATTCAGATGGTCTGCCGCTCCTCGGCTATGCCACCGCTGGCCTATCTTCAGGCGTCAGGGGGACAGATGCGCGATCAGGCTATCCATTTCTTTGACCTGCTGCGCTGGCTGACAGAAGAGGAGGTAACAGAAGTCGCAGCGATGGGAGCAGCACTGGCTTTGCCTTCTATCAGTGAATTTGGTGATGTGGACACCAGCATATTGCTGTTGCGGCTGCAGAACGGGGCGCTGGCACAGCTCGATAATACCCGCCGTACCGGCTATGGCTATGACGAGCGTATCAGTGTAATGGGGTCAGACGGCATGCTGGAATCGGCCTCTCAGCCGCAGCGCGGCGTCAGCTGTTATCAGGGCGCGCAGATTCAGCAGCCAGGTCTGCTGCCCGATTGGTTCAGCCGGGTACAGCCAACCTATTATGCTCATCTTGATGCATTTATCCGATCGCTGAACGGGGAGCAGGTTGGCGATCTGCCTGGCCTGGAGGATGGTCTCAGGGCACTGGCGATTGCGGAAGCTGCGGTGATCTCTCTGGCGGAAAGACACTTCAGTAAGGTGGAAAACGAGCTGATCTGATCAGGCATGGCTGGCGGCCAGAAAATAAGTTTATTTTTATCGAATAGAAACCGGTGCTGAGCTGTTTACCGTATAGCGCTGCGCTGGCGGAGTGCCTCTGGCAGGTTTCATCAACTGCCTCCCCGACCCGATAAGGATAAATGATGACAACACGTTCTGGTATTCCTCTGCTTGCCGTTCCGGCCCTGTTACTGTTGCTGCACTCGCCGCTAAGTATGGCGATGGGTGACAATGACAGTGAGAAAAAGACGCCTGACTGCCCCAAAGGTCAGGTCTATGACAGTCAGACCAAAAGCTGTGTACCGGAGAAGACCAGCAGGCTGAGTGACGAAGACAAAACGCGCTACGCCTATCATCTGGCGAAAAAAGGTGAATATCAGTCAGCGCTAAACCTGCTGGATACGCTGAAAAACCCGGATACCCGCGAAGCCTGGAATTATCGTGGTTATGCTACCCGCAAGCTGGGCCGCACAGATGAGGGCATTGGCTATTATCAGCGCGCCATTGCGCTCGATCCCCGTTACGCTAAAGTGCGTGAATATCTTGGTGAAGCCTGGATGATCAAAGGGCGACCCGACCTGGCGCGCGAACAGTTAAAAACCATTGCCGGGATTTGTGGCACCGATTGCGAGGAGTACCGCGATCTGCAGGCCGCAATTAATGGCCATCCCGAGGTGTGACTCGGCACGGAGGATCGAAAAATCACTCACAGCGACATCCGTCAGCACCTTGCAGAACACCTGACGCGACTCTGGCGTTACGGCTATGTGCTGTCGCACAACCGTGACATGGCAGAAGAGCTGGTACAGTCGACCTGCGTGCGCGCGCTGGAGCGCAGCGCACAGTTCACGCCGGGCACACGCATTGACCGATGGCTTTTCTCGATCCTCCACTCTATCTGGATCAGCGACTTACGGGCGCGAAAGGTGAGACAGGGCCAGGGATTCGTTGATCCCGATGCACTGCTGGCCGTGGATAACCATGCTTTCAGCGACGACAACCGGCACTACCAGCGCATCATGCAACAGGTTAACGCCTTGCCCGAAGCGCAGCGTAATGCGCTGTTTCTGGTTTATGTCGAAGGACTGACCTATCAGGAAGCGGCAGAAACGCTGGCTGTTCCGATTGGCACCATTATGAGCCGTCTGGCCGCAGCGCGTGCCACGCTGGCCAGGCAGACAGCGGCCTCGCCCGTACCGCAGGAGAATCGGAAATGAACAGGGAAACTTTTACGCCACCGTGGCGCGATGAGGCGATTGTTGCCTGGCTGGATGGTGAGATGATGCCACAGGAAGCTGCAGAGTTTGAGCAGGCGATGGCTGAAGATCCCGGACTGGCCGCAAGGGCCGCGAATTTCCGGCAAAGCAGTCTCGATTTTGAACAGGCTTTTGCACCGCTGCTGGAACAGGCTCCACAGGCCAGAATGGCACAGCAGCTGGCGGCCATCACCGCACCCGAGTCCCCGCCAGCCAAAGGATACAGCCGTCGGGCACTGATTGCCGCGTCTGTCAGCTTTTTGCTGGTGGGCAGCAGTATCGGTTTCCTGGCAAGACCGTCAGATGATGAGCAGGATGAAAGCCAGGCCATCCGCGATCTTGAAGCACGTTATATGTCGCTCTACAGTGCTGAAACGCTTGCCGACATGCCCGGTGATGCTCTTTCGCTGAAAAAGGGGCTGGACCGCACCCGACTCGATTTAGGATTGCAGCTGCACCCCCAGCAACTGCACGTAGCGGGGGCTGAACTGAAAATGGTGCGTATCCTGCGCTACGAACGGACGTCAATTGCGCAGATCGCCTGGCTGCACGCAGATTATGGCCCGATGGCGCTTTGTATCTCGCCCGCACCGCACAACACGAACCCGATTACCCGCGAACAGCGCCACGGCATGCAGCTGGCCTGGTGGACGCGCGACGGTTATCAATATGTGCTGATTGGCCGCAACCCCTCAGCGCAGCTGGCGTCCACCGCTGAAACATTACAGGCAGCGCTCACGTAATCCGGCAGCACGCGCAGCGGTGACGGTCAGCGCGGCTCTCTGACCTGCGCTGCAATCTTTAGCGCAATATTTACCCGGTCGTCCACCACCCCGACCAGCCGGTCCATACCGAAGGCGGAGCGGGAGATGGCGGTGGAGGCATGCAGCGCCAGCAAGCGTGAGGCAGGATCGAGGGTGTTCCCACTGTCCAGCGAGGCCAGCATCACGACAGGCCGGCTGACAGCTTTAACCGTCAGCGTGCCAAAAATCCGGTAATTACCGTCACCCAACGCAGCCACGCGACTGCTGACGAAATAAATCTGCGGGTAACGCTCTGCGTCAAAAAACAGATCACTTTTCAGTTGCCAGGTTAACAGGCTGTTCGAGGCCACCAGCGTTCCCACCGGAATATTCACTTCAATACGATCGTCACGATCCTGATCCGGATTAAGCGTAACCGTGCCGGTCACGCCCTGCAGTCTGGCCTGCGAAAAGTCATGTCCAAAGGCACGCCACGAAAGGCCAATCGACGTTTTATCGGGGGTAATGGCATAGGTTACCGGCGCGGCACAGATCACCGGGCTGATCAGGGCAAACAGAGTGCATAAACAGGCGGCACGTATCATCACTTTTTCTCTTTTAGACAGACCAAACGTTAACGCCTGAAACCGCGATCTTATTCGCTTTTATTAGCACTGCTTTTACCACAGAGGCACAGATAAGCTTAAAGATATTAACTGACTGCCACCTTAAATTCACCAAAATGTAATGATTATTCCGCGGGCAGAACATCAACCCCAGGAAATATTAAGAATACATTAAGTCGACTTTATTAATCTTTCGTTTTACTGAAATCCTGAGTGGAGGTATTTGACACCCTTAAGGGGGCAATTTGCGATATGAAATTAGCTTATCGTAATCAGTGGCTTAAGGTTTTCTCGTTAAAGGAAATTTATGTCAGGCGAGCTTCATCGGAGCTGATAACAGGCTGGGCTTCCTGTTTTTTAAACACAATATCAATAACTCAAAAAGAGTTGAGTTCCGGGGCGGTATTATTGAAATGATAGTGAACTTTTCAGAAATCCATTAACTCAATCCTCGTTGTTTTTATTGTAATTAAACCTCTTCATTTAATGTTCAGTTAACTTTCATACGTTAGCTTGTATTAGCAGTCCGGTAACCTTAATTCCATAACGGGAAACCTGTTATGTCTTATCTGCCTGCCGGGTGTTGATAAATCACTATTTCAGTTCTTTCCGGCGTTGTATCCGATTAACAACGCGCGACAGTTTATGGGTTTGATTTGCAGGAGTTTTAGCATGGATTTTTTGCCATTTTCCCGCCCTTCATTCGGCAATGAGGAGCTGGATGCTGTTAAAGCGGTATTCGACTCCGGATGGATAACAACCGGGGCGCAATGCGCCGAACTGGAGCAGGCCTTTGTTCAGCTGACCGGCAACCCGCACGCCATTGCAGTCAGCTCTGCCACTGCCGGGATGCATGTCACGCTGATGGCGATGGGCATCGGGCCTGGCGATGAGGTGATCACGCCGTCCATGACCTGGGTTTCAACCCTTAACCTGATTACGCTGCTGGGTGCCACGCCAGTCATGATTGATGTCGACCCGGATAACCTGATGGTGACGCCGGAAGAGATAGCTCAGGCCATTACGCCACGCACCCGCGCCATTATTCCGGTGCATTACGCCGGTGCGCCTGCCGATATCGCACCGATCTATCAGCTGGCTGAGCAGCATGGCATTGCCATTATTGAAGATGCGGCTCACGCGGTGGGCACGACTTATCAAGACAGACCGGTCGGGCATCGCGGCACGGTAATTTTCTCGTTTCACGCCATCAAAAATATTACCTGCGCGGAGGGCGGTCTGGTGGTGACCGATGACGCTGCTCTCGCCGATCGTATCCGCAGTCTGAAGTTTCATGGCCTTGCCGTGGATGCGTTTGATCGCCAGACCCAGGGGCGTCTGCCGCAGGCGGAAGTGATGATGCCGGGCTTCAAATACAATCTGCCCGATATCAGCGCAGCGATTGCGCTGGTGCAGTTACAGAAACTGCCGGGCTTTATTGCACGCCGCCGTGAGATTGCCGAACGCTATCTTGAGGCGCTGCGTTCGCTACCTTTTACACCGCTTTCACGGCCAGAGTGGCCACATCAGCATGCATGGCACCTGTTTATTATCCGCATTGATGAACAACGCTGCGGGCTGTCCCGTGATGCCTTTATGCAGGCGCTGAAGACGCGAGATATCGGCAGCGGCCTGCATTTCCGTGCAGCGCATACCCACAAATATTACCGCGAGCGCTATCCCGATCTGCGTCTGCCCGCCAGTGAACGTAACAGCCAGCAGATGTGTTCACTTCCCCTGTTTCCGTCCATGACGGATCAGGATGCAGAACGCGTGATTCAGGCTTTACATGACATTGCCGGAGCCTGAGATGCGCGATATCAAACCGATCAATGTGCTGTCCGTGGTGATCCCGGTCTATAACGAGCAGGAGAGTTTGCCTGAGCTGCTGCAGCGCACCCGCGCCGCCTGCGACGCCCTCAACCTTGAATATGAAATTCTGCTGGTGGATGACGGCAGCAGTGACCGCTCTGCCGAACTGATTGAACAGGCCGCTACCGTTCCCGGCAGCCGGATAACCGGCGTGCTGCTCAACCGCAACTACGGGCAGCACTCCGCCATCATGGCCGGATTCAGCCAGGTCCGTGGCGATCTGATTGTTACCCTTGATGCCGATCTGCAGAACCCGCCGGAAGAGATCCCGCGGCTGGTCGAGGCTGCGCGTCAGGGGTATGACGTGGTGGGCACCGTCCGGCAACACCGCCAGGACACCTGGTTCCGTCGCAAGGCCTCGCGCACGCTTAACCGCCTGATTCAGCGGGTTACCGGCAAAGCGATGGGAGACTACGGCTGCATGCTGCGCGCCTATCGCCGCCATATCGTCGAAGCGATGCTCAACTGCCACGAACGCAGCACCTTTATTCCGATTCTGGCCAACACCTTTGCCCGTCACACCATCGAGCTGCCGGTGATCCATGCCGAACGGGCTTTTGGCGATTCGAAATACAGCTTTATGCGGCTGATCAATCTGATGTACGACCTGGTGACCTGCCTGACCACCACGCCGCTGCGACTGCTCAGCGTGGTCGGCAGCCTGATTGCGCTCTCCGGCTTTGCCTTCTCGCTGGTGCTCATCGTACTGCGACTCTTTTTTGGTGCGGCCTGGGCGGGTGACGGTGTCTTCGTGTTGTTTGCCGTGCTGTTCATGTTTATCGGCGCCCAGTTTGTGGGTATGGGACTGCTCGGGGAGTACATCGGGCGCATTTATAACGACGTTCGCGCGCGTCCGCGCTATTTCGTTCAACGCATTGTTCAGGCTCCTGAAGAGCCTTCAGTACAGGATACTCAATCATGAAGACCGTTGTTTTCGCCTATCACGACATGGGCTGTGTCGGCATCAATGCCCTGCTGAATGCAGGCTATGAGATCACCGCCATTTTTACGCACAACGACGTGGCGACCGAAAATAACTTTTTCGGCTCGGTAGCCCGCCTGGCGGCAGAACACGGCATTCCGGTCTATGCGCCGGATGAGGCGAATCATCCGATCTGGCTTGACCGCATCCGTACCATGGCACCAGAGATGATCTTCTCCTTCTACTATCGCCATCTGCTGAGCGATGAGATCCTGCAATGCGCTCAGAAGGGGGCCTTTAACCTGCATGGCTCCCTGCTGCCAAAATACCGTGGCCGGGCACCGCTGAACTGGGCGCTGGTCAATGGCGAGCGCGAAACGGGCGTCACGCTGCATCGCATGGTGAAGCGCGCAGATGCCGGTAATATTCTGGCGCAGCAGAAAGTGGCCATTGACGCTCAGGACAACGCGCTGGCGCTGCATCGCAAGCTGACCCAGGCCGCAGAGCAGTTGCTAAGCGACGTCTTGCCTCGCCTGCGTCAGGGTGAAGTCAGTGAGTGGCCACAGGATGAGAGCCAGGCAACCCGCGTGGGCGGTCGCACGGCCGAAGATGGCCGCATTGACTGGAATCAGCCTGCTGAGACAATTCACAACCTGGTCAGAGCGGTCACCGATCCCTGGCCTGGGGCATTCGCCTTTGCCGGTTCGGTTAAATTTATCGTCTGGAAGAGCAGGGTTCATCCGCAGCAGCAGCAGGCAAAACCGGGCACTGTCATCTCTAAACAGCCATTCCTGATCGCCTGTGGCGAAGGCGCACTGGAAATCCAGACCGGACAGTCTGAGCATGGCGTCTATATGAACGGCAGCCAGCTGGCGCAGAGCCTGGGCATGGTGCCAGGTGCGCTGCTCTATTCACAGCCGCAGTCGGTGCTGCAACGCCGTACCCGCGTGCTGATCCTCGGTGTTAACGGCTTTATCGGTAACCATCTCACCGAGCGTTTGTTACAGGATGAACATTTTGAAGTCTACGGCCTGGATATCAGTTCAGACGCTATCAGCCGTTTCCTGGAACATCCGCGTTTTCATTTCGTTGAGGGCGATATCGCTATTCACTCCGAATGGATCGAGTATCACATCAAAAAATGTGACGTCATCCTGCCACTGGTGGCGATCGCGACGCCGATTGAGTACACCCGTAACCCACTGCGCGTGTTTGAACTCGATTTCGAAGAGAACCTGAAAATCATTCGCGACTGTGTGAAGTATCAGAAGCGCATCATTTTCCCGTCCACCTCTGAGGTCTACGGCATGTGTACCGATGCCAGCTTCGATGAGGATTGCTCAAATCTGGTGGTCGGGCCGATCAACAAACAGCGCTGGATCTACTCCGTATCTAAACAGCTGCTGGACCGCGTGATCTGGGCATATGGTGAAAAAGAGGGGCTGCGTTTTACCCTGTTCCGTCCCTTCAACTGGATGGGACCGCGTCTGGATAACCTCAATGCGGCACGCATCGGCAGTTCACGCGCAATTACCCAGCTCATCCTCAATCTGGTAGAAGGCTCGCCGATTAAGCTGATCGATGGCGGCAAACAGAAGCGCTGCTTTACCGATATTCAGGATGGCGTGGAAGCACTGTTCCGCATCATCGAAAACAGGCAGCAGAATTGTGATGGTCAGATCATCAATATCGGTAACCCGGACAACGAAGCCAGCATCAAAGAGCTGGCCGAGCAACTGCTGGAAAGTTTCGAGCGTCATCCGCTGCGCAGCCAGTTTCCGCCGTTTGCCGGTTTCCGGGAAGTGGAGAGCAGCAGCTACTACGGCAAAGGCTATCAGGATGTGGAGCACCGTAAACCGGCTATCCGTAATGCGCGTCGCCTGCTCGGCTGGACACCGACCGTCACGATGGATGTCACTATCGACAACACCCTCGACTTCTTCCTGCGCACCGTCGAGCAACAGGCTGATAAGTGATGAAGAAGATTGGTCTGCGGATTGACGTAGATACCTGGCGCGGCACGAAGCAGGGTGTGCCGGCGCTGCTTGAGCTGTTCCGGCGTCATGCGGTGCGGGGCAGCTTTTTCTTCAGCGTGGGACCAGACAACATGGGCCGTCATCTCTGGCGGCTGGTGAAACCAGCGTTTCTCATGAAGATGCTGCGTTCCCGTGCTGCATCGCTCTATGGCTGGGACATTCTGCTCGCCGGCACGGCCTGGCCGGGAAAGCAGATGGGACGCGGCCTGCGGCAAATCATGCAGGACGCCACCCGTCAGCATGAGGTCGGCCTGCATGCCTGGGACCACTTTGCCTGGCAGACCTGGGCCGGCGTCTGGCCGCAGGACAAGCTGGTTGAGCAGATAGCGCGCGGCACCGAAACGCTGAGTGAAATCCTCGGTCACCCGGTCAGCTGCTCGGCCGTTGCAGGCTGGCGCGCTGATGGCCGGGTCATCGCTGCCAAACAGGACTTTGGCTTTCACTACAACAGCGACTGTCGGGGCAGCGGCCCGTTCCGGCCTCTGCTGCCGGATGGGCAGATCGGCACGGTACAGATTCCGGTGACGCTGCCCACATGGGATGAAGTGGTTGGCCGCGAGGTCAGCGCAGCAGGCTATAACGACTACATTCTGGCGAAGATGCTCGCGTCTGATGAGGGCGCGGTTTACACCATACATGCCGAAGTCGAGGGGATCATCGGCTACCCGGACTTTGACCAGCTGCTGGATGCTGCAGAACGTAACGGTATTCAGTTCTGTCCGTTAGGCGAGCTGCTGCCCGATGATCTCAGCACGTTACCGGTGGGCAGGGTCGTCAGAGGCGAAATTCCCGGACGGGAAGGGTGGCTGGGCTGCCAGAAACTGACTGAAGAGGCGAACTAGTGCGGATACATAACAACACGAAGTGGCTACTTTTTTTCGGCTTTTTTGTTCTCTATTACCTGATCCCACCGATGTTCCGCGACCTCTGGCAACCGGATGAAACCCGTTATGCGGAGATCAGTCGGGAGATGCTGGCCACGGGTAACTGGGTCACGCCGCACTTCTTCGGCCTGCGTTATTTTGAAAAACCGATTGCTGGCTACTGGGTCAATTCGCTGGGTCAGTGGCTGTTCGGTCATAACAACTTTGGCGTGCGGGCAGGAGCGATATTCTCAACGGCGATTACTGCCGCGCTGATCTTCTGGCTCGGCAGGCGGATATTTGGTTCGGCGCGCACCGCCGCTGTCAGTAGCCTGATTTTCCTCAGTTCGCTGCTGGTCTATGGCGTCGGCACCTATGCAGTGCTCGATCCCATGCTGATGCTCTGGCTGGCGGCCGGGATGTGCAGCTTCTGGCTGGCGACGGAGGCCAGCGGACGCGCCGGGCGCGCGGGCGGCTATCTGCTGCTGGGTCTCGCCTGCGGCATGGGATTTATGACCAAAGGCTTTCTGGCGCTGGCAGTGCCTGTGCTGGCGATTCTGCCGTGGGCGATCTGGCGAAAGAGACTTCCGGAGCTGCTCTGCTTCGGGCCAGTGGCGGTGCTTTCAGCCGCAGCGATCAGCGCGCCCTGGGCGCTGGCAATTTATCATCAGGCTCCCGATTTCTGGCACTACTTCTTCTGGATTGAGCATATCCAGCGCTTTGCGGAAAAGAATGCACAACACAAGGCGCCGTTCTGGTATTACCTGCCGGTTCTGCTGCTGGGCACGCTGCCGTGGCTGGCGCTGTTACCGGGTGCATTAATGACCGGCTGGCGCGAGCGTCAGCACCATCCGGGCGCGCTCTTTCTGCTGAGCTGGACGGTCATGCCGCTGCTTTTTTTCAGCCTGGCTAAAGGCAAGCTGCCGACTTATATACTGCCCTGTTTTGTGCCGCTGTCGCTGCTGATGGCGCACTATGGGCTGAACGCCGCCCAGCGTGCAGGGCGCGCTTTAACGGTCAATGGCTGGCTTAACCTGATTTTCGGCATCCTTACTCTGGCAACGGTCCTGCTGGTGCTGGCGCCCTGGAGCGTGACGCATCATCCGCTGTTCGCTACGCATGAGATGCTGAAGCTGGTACTGGGCGCGATGGCATTTCTCATCTGGGGGCTGGTGGGCGCATACAGTTGTCGATCTTCACAACGCCGCTGGCTGGCGGCCGCACTTTGCCCGCTGGGGGTCGCACTGCTTATTGGCGCTGCGATCCCGGATAAAATCCGCGATGCTAAACAGCCGCAGCACTTTGTTGCCACGATTAGCGCGCGTCTGGCCTCCAGCCGCTTTATCCTGGCGGACAATCCTGGCGTAGCCTCTGCGGCAGCCTGGCATTTGCAACGCAGCGATATCGGTTTCTATGACACTAAAGGCGAGCTGGAATATGGGCTGAGCTACCCGGATGCGCAGTCCCGCTTTGTCTCTCAGGCTGACTTTGGCGGCTGGCTTGCTGACCATCGCCGTATCGGAAGCGTGTCGCTGATGTTGCTGGTCGACTCGGTGCACAGCGATATCGGTGAGGATGTGCCGGTGCCCGATGCGGTCTATCGTCAGGGCAGGCTGGTCTGCCTCTATTACGGTCAGATGAAGTAATGCTGCTGCTGATTGTGCTGGTGAGTCTGCTCAGCTGCAGCGCGCAGCTGTGCCAGAAACAGGCGACCCACGCGACTTCGCGCCGAATTCGCTTAAGCTGGATTGGCATGAGCGTGCTGCTGTTAGGCGTTGCGATGCTCCTCTGGCTGCTGGTACTGCAGCGGGTGCCGGTGAGTCAGGCCTATCCCATGCTGAGCCTGAACTTCATTTTCGTTGCGCTGGCCGGGCGCATCCTCTGGCGCGAACGGTTAACGCTGCGCCAGATTGCCGGCACGCTGCTGGTGGTGACGGGTGTGGCGCTGATGGCGAGTCAGCTATGAAAGGGTATGGATGGGTCGCCTGCAGCGTGCTGCTGGTCTCAGCGGCACAGCTGATGATGCGCTGGGCGATGCCGCGGCTGCCCGATGCCAGCAGCATTGTGTCTCTGCCTGCTGTTGCCATACTGCCCGCCTTGCTGCTGCTGGCCGGGCTGGGCGCGTATGGTGTCTCGATGCTTTGCTGGATTCGCGCGCTGCACTATTTTCCGCTGAATCGGGTCTATCCGCTGCTCAGCCTGAGTTACGTGCTGGTCTGGCTGGTGGCGGTCTGCGTGCCGGTATTCCATGAGGCGTTCAGCTGGCATAGCCTGGCGGGCGTAGCGATTATTGTTATCGGGCTGCTGTGCATTGTGGTTAAGCCCTGAACAGATAAGTTAGCGTTTCCGCATCATAAATCATTGTTATTATTGTTTTCGGGCAAAAATTAATGTCGCCATGATAGGCATATTAGCGTTTTAGTGTTAAAAATCCTTTTTGTTATCGTTTTCGGGCAACGGATAAAGGATTCATTATGCTGGTCGGCTTTAGCGCACTGCGCGAACGTTATGCTATCCAACTGGCGCAGCCATTACGCGTTAAGTCAGCTATTGGAACGGTACGCTCTCATCATGACAGCCAGGGCCAGGTTGAAAATCATTATCCACCTGGCTATCAACCGGAAGATGATTTTGCCGGTCACTTTGCCTTTGGTCTCAAGTACGAAGAGATTCACCTGGAGTTTTTTGCCCGCCTGTTTACCGCTGTCGGCCCGGAACCGCTGGAGGCGTGGTGCCGTCAGGAGCCGTTCGGACAGTATGCGCGACGGGCTGGCTTTCTCTATGAATGGCTGACCGGCAACACGCTGCAGGTACCGGATGTCACCAATGGAGGTTATATTGAGGCCATTTCATCCAAAGCCTATCTGACCCGAACGACAGTAAAGCGCGTCAGACGCTGGCGCATCAATGATAACCTGCCAGGATCGGTGGATTTCTGCCCGCTGGTACGCAGGACCGCGGCCGTTGAGCAGGCGCTTACGTTCGATCTCAATGATGCCTTAAACGATCTGGATAACGCCTTTGGCGCAGACATTCTGATGCGCACTGCCAGCTGGCTGACATTTAAAGAGTCGCGCGCCAGTTTTCTCATTGAGAAAGAGTCGGATCAGGGCGACCGCATTCAGCGGTTTGCTCACGTTATTGCGCAGTATTGCGGACAGCTTGACGATTCGCTCAGTGATAGCAGCCTGCATACCATACAGCAGGGCATTCTTGGCCAGGACGCACTGGGACTGGGCCTGCGCCGCTCACCCGTGTTTGTCGGGCAGTCGACAATGCGTGAGGATATCGTCCACTATATTGCGCCGCACTATGATGATGTTCCTCGCTTCATGCAGGGCCTGAAAGCCTTTGACCTGGCGACGCGGGGTGCCGCGCCACTGGCCCGTGCCGCGGTTATTGCGTTTGGCTTCGTCTATATCCACCCGATGCGTGATGGCAATGGCCGCATCCACCGATTTTTAATCAATGACACGCTGATTCGTGACGGAGCGATACCGGATGGGGTCATCCTGCCGGTCTCAGCCACCATCACCAGTTCGATGGATTTTCGGGTCGGCTACGATCGCACGCTGGACGTGTTCTCGAAACGGCTGATGCGGCGCTATGCGGGCTGCTATCGGTTTGGCGAACTGAAAACCTATGAAGATGACACGCTGAGCAACTTCAGTTTCAGCGAGTATGAGGATGCCCGGTTCGCCTGGCGCTATCCCGACTTAACCGAGCATGTGCTTTATACCTGCAAAGTTATAGAGCATACCGTCAGAAAAGAGATGGCTGATGAAGCGCGCGTATTGGTGATATTTCAGCGTGCACAGCAGCGTCTGAAGGACGTCGTTGAAATGCCCGATCAGGACGCGAGTCGCATTATTCGCTCGCTGAAGGAAAATGGCTGGCAGATCTCTGGCAAGCTTAAAAAAGCGTTTCCGGTGCTGGACGATACGACGCTGTCCGGGCGCATCGTGGAAGCGGTCAGAGCGGCGTTTGAGACCCAGGCAGACTGACTGCCTGGGTTTTACCGGGAATCACTGAGCACTATGCTTAGCCGGGCAGTTTAAGCTGTGCGGCCAGCGCCTGGATATCGCTGACGATCAAATCAGGTGCAGGTGCCAGCGGATAAGGTACCTGTCCGTGACGCCTGACAAAGGCAGTTTTCATGCCTGCCCGTTTTGCGCCGCCCACATCCCAGCCATGCGCCGCCACCATCATGCACTCAGACACGGGTTTGCCCATCTCCTCCATTGCCCACTGATAAACTCTCAGGTCGGGCTTATAAATCTGAACCTCCTCCACGCTGAGAATGCGAGTGAACAGCGGTCCCAGTCCGGCTGAGCTGAGTTGTTTTTCAGCCAGCGCGGCAGAGGAGTTGGTCAGCGCAACCAGCGTAAAACTCTGCTGCTTCAGGGCCGTCAGTCCTGCGGCAACGTCAGGATGGGCGGGCATGGCGGCGATAATGTCAGCCAGCGGCGTCGCGTCAGCTGGCAGAGTGACGCCGTAACGCGCAGCGGTCATCTTCAGTACCGCTTCGGCAATATCACCAAAGCTGTGCCAGCTGCCGGTCACTGACTCGACCAGTGAATGATGCAACAGTGAGGTAAACCAGGCCTCGGCGCGCTCCGGCCTGTTGCCAAGCCGCTGCGCGACAGCATGGTTCAGTTCGGTAGTGGACAAAAGGGTTTCATTCACATCGAAAAACAGGGTGCCGCTATAGGGTTTGGGGCTGCTAATGTTGCTCATTGGGCCTCCGGTAGATCGGACGAGTGTGATTGTGAGGCGTTTGGGCGCTGATTGAAGGTAGGACATTGAGGAAGATTGCTCAAGGTGTGGAGGCAGCGATAGGGTTGAAGGTAGATTAGCAAAACCAGGTGTAATTCAAGCCTGAAAACAGAGCGCATAATACTAATTATGTTAAATAATACATAATTGTTACGGGAAAGGGGCGCATTACTTTTAGTTTAAAAACGGTAACGCCTGGATTCTAAATTATGAGGACTATCGCTAAAGACAATGCCTAATCCCCCACACGCAGGTGAAGTTATTTCCGACATCATGGAAGATCTCGACAATGGAATCAGGGAGTTGGCTCGTGCTTTGGCTATTGCACCCTCTACAGCATCAGGAATGGTTTCTGGTATCACCGCTGCAACGCCTGAGATGGCTATCAAACTGGCTGCTGTTATCGGCAGTACACCTGAGATGTAGCTTCGAATTCAGGTTGCCTATGACCTTGATCGGACGGCTAAAACAGTGGATTTGTCGGTGTTGAATAGCAGTTACAAGCCCGAACCATTGCAAAACACGAACCAGCCGTATCTTACTGATGCGATTGAGTATCGAAGATATAACTCACAAAAGCTGATCCAGAACGACATCAAGCAGAGGCTGGTTGCTGCGTTCGTGGACCAGTTTAACCAGTTCATTATCGTCAAGGGCATCAGGTATCAGTTCGTAAAGCTCTGCCGGGACGCAATAAAATGCAGGCTGATTTTGGTGGAGTATTGCGACCGGATAACCCTTCCCTGCTTTAACAATGGCAATGGGATCGCTTTTCAGCGCCTCTGTGCGGGCACGGGTATCGCAAAACTATGTATGACATAACCCCTCCAGGGCTACCTGACAGCGTTTTATCGTATCAGCATGAGGCACTGTTAATCAGCCACGGCATGTTCAGAACCCGTTGAAACTGATGTGTTCTTTATCAAAAAAGCTAAACGCTAAATCATTCTGCAAAGAGCCGTTCGATTTGATTTGCAAAACGCCCCGGCGCTTTCACCTCGCCTCTTTCTCATAAGAGTCATAACACACGCTGAAAGCATCAAACCACAGACAGGCTTTTAGTTCTCCTTCTCATTTCCGCCTGAATGTGGCTTATGCGGCTATGGCTCACGATTCAGGGTTTCAGAATAACTTTTGTCCAGCCATTATCACGATCGTCAAAATGCTTATAGCCTTCGGGAGCATCTGCCAGTGCAAGACGATGTGAGATGATCTGCGCCGGATTAGCTCTGCCCTGATGGATAAGCCTGGCGAGCTGGCGGTTGTAGGCTTTCACGTTACACTGGCCGGTTTTCATTGACTGACCTTTAAACCAGAACGTACCAAAATCGAACGGCACTTTACCCTCTTTAGCCAGCTCAGTTGCACCGCCGGGATCCTGAGGAACAAAAACGCCTACCGTACCAATCCCGCCCGTGGCCTTAGTTGATGCAACAAGGCTGTTCAGCGTGGCGGAGTTGTCCTCATGGCCATGTTTATTGCAGCACTGATAACCCACGCACTCGCAACCGCAATCCGTGCCGCGCCCATCGGTGAGTTCGAGGATTTTATTGACCGCCTCATCGCCCACGCCATTGATCGCCACTGCACCAATCTGTTCGGCTAACGCCAGTCTGTCAGGATGGGTATCGACCACAAAGACCTGTGATGCGCCTTTAATCATGGCCGAATGTGCCGCCATTAAGCCAACCGGGCCAGCACCGTAAATGGCAACACTCTCGCCAGGGCGTAATCCTGCCAGCTCCGTGGCATGCCAGCCGGTAGGGAAGATGTCGGACAGCATAACGTAGTCTTCCTCCTTTTCTGCCGCATCCGGCGGCAGTACCAGGCAGTTAAAGTCAGCAAAGGGAACACGAAGTAACTCCGCCTGACCACCCTCCCATTCGCCCATCTCCGCAAAGCCATAGGCGGCACCGGCCGTACCCGGATTTGCCGTGAGACAGTAACCGGTTAACCCTTTCTCGCAGTTTTCACAGAAGCCGCAGCCGATATTAAAGGGCAGGCAGACATAATCACCGACTTTAATCCGCTCTACACCGCTACCGATTTCAACAACCTGGCCCAGATTCTCATGGCCGAAGATGCGACCCTGCTCGAAGCTGGTTCGCCCTTCGTACATATGTAAGTCAGAACCGCAGATATTGGTGGTGGTAATACGGACAATCACATCGGTGGGACGAACGATTTTCGGATCCGGAACGTCTTTGACTGAAACGTCAAAAGGTCCGTTATAGACAACTGCTTTCATAATGTTTACCTCACGGGCATGATCAGTTTTGAGGGTGGCGACTGCATGATGCATTGCTGACGCGTACCCTCTTCGTGATGCTGCTTTTCAATCAACGGGCGTAATTGAATGCGTAAGTGTAGAACAGATTATGAAGCAGGCTGCTAACATTAACATCGTGTAACTCTATGAAATATAAACACCGCTTCGCTAAATTCCCTTTTGTCTTCCCCGCCTTTCTGCTTATCCTCACCCTGCTGTAATGCTACGGACCTATTACCGGAAAGAGATTAGCAAGGCCGCCTGTTGCTATTTAGAGAGACTGATTATCAGATGTCAGACGAAGCTTATCCGGATAAATATTCGCCTGATGCTTGCCTACTTCTTATCCTGCGACCACGTCGCGCTGCGGATATCGACTTTCACCGGCAACAGACCAATCCGGGTAAAGGTATCTGCCAGCGCCTGCTGCTGGGTGAAGACGTCTGGCGTCATCCGCTCTGCGCCAAACGGCATCCTTGCCAGGGCGCGCTGCCAGATCGGCTGCGGCAGACCGGTTGAGGTGGACATGATTTTTGCTGCCTCTTCCTGATTTTGATTAGCCCACTGACTCAGCGAACCCAGCTCATCCACCACCTCAGTGGCGATTTGAGGATAAGTTTCTGCGAACTTGCGGCTGGCAAGGTAGAAGGTGTAGTGCGGCACCAGCCCTTCGGCATTTTTAAGCAGCCGCGCATGGGCGTTGGTTTCCACTTCGGCGTAGTAGGGATCCCAGATGACCCAGGCATCTACCGCGCCGCGCTGGAAAGCGGCGCGCGCATCCGCAGGTGGCAGATAGACTGGCGTAATGTCTTTATAAGTCAGCCCTGCCTGCTCCAGCGCGGTGACCAGCAGATAGTTAACGTCAGAACCTTTATTCAGCGCCACACGCTTGCCTTTGAGATCCGCCACGCTTTTAATTGGCGAGTCTGCGGGCACCACAATCGCTTCGGTTTTAGGGTTAGCAGGCGAGTGTCCCAGATAAACCAGATCGGCCTGCGCTGCCTGAGCGAATGTCGGTGGCGCGTCGCCGGTAGCGGCCAGATCGATACTGCCGATGTTTAAGCCTTCCAGCATCTGCGGTCCGGCCGGGAACTCAATCCAGTGCACCGCAATACCCTGCTTTTTTAATTCCTGATCCAGCGTGCCGCGATACTTCAGCAGCGCAAAGATATTGGCTTTCTGAAAACCGATGTTCACTGTCTCGGGTTTCTCTGCTGCCTGGGTGTTGAACGCGAAACCCGCCTGGGCGGCAATAATCAAAGCGCTGAGTAAAACTTGTTTCATCTCTCATTCCTGAGTCTGTTTGTTGTCTGCGCAACATAACAAACGCGGGTTGAAGCGCTTAGCGATGAAATGTTCGATGCTTAGCTAAAAAAACGCTATGGATGCCAGACCGACTCGCGTACGCGAATGGCGCGACTGAATAACCCCAGCGCATAGAAGCGGTCCGCGATGGTCTGCTGTTCCCGGATAATGGCCAGGTTCATTCTCTGGGTCTGATGGCTGCGCCGGGCTAAGGCGTGCATCAGTGAGGTGGCAGAGATGCCGAGTTCCGTGGAGAGCAGCCCGGCAGCTTCAGCACGATGCGCATCAATGTAGCGGCCGGTCTGCTCGAGCGCGTTAAGCAGAACCTGTAACAGATCGCCAGAGTGCGTCGCAAATCCGCGCTCAGCCAGGTAAAACTGATGGTTATTGACCCGGCCAGTGCCATCCGCAATTACCCTGAACTCTCCGCTGTTCTCCGCATCGCTGAGTAACGGATCCCACATCATCCAGGCATCCACCGCGTTGAGATCGCTGGGCGTCAGCGGATATTTAGGTGGGGCATAGACAATGCGCACATCATCCAGCGCTAAACCCGCCTCATCCAGAATCTGCAATAACAGATAGTGAACGTTGGAACCGCGATTCACGGCGATGCGTTTGCCCCGGAGATCGCCAATCTGCTGAACCGGGCTGCTCTTCGGAACCAGCAGCGCCACGCTCTGCGGGGCGGCAGGTTCCCAGGCGACATAGACCATCGGACTATTGCTGGCCTGTGCAAACAAGGGGGGGACTTCACCAGTAGTTCCGAAATCGATCTCCTTATTGCTCAGCGCATGCAGAAGCTGGGGACCCGCAGGAAACTCACTCCACATGACGCTGACGCCCTGCCCGGCCAGCTGCTGTTCCAGCGACTGGCGGGCTTTCAGGATGCCAAGGTTGCCAAATTTCTGATAACCAATACGCAGTTCCCGCTCCCGCTCAGGCTGCTGACCAGGAGCAGCATCGCGCTGACGCACTGAACCGCGGCGCGGTTTAATCACCCCCAGATGCCCCAGCTGCGTGCGCAATGTATGTCGGCTGATACCCAGCAGCGCGGCCGCCTGTAACTGATTACCCTGGGTGAGTTCCAGCGCATTTTTTACCAGCGCAGCAATTACCCGCGGATAGAGCGGCGTGTCACTCTGCTGCATCTGCTGGCGTAAAAACTGATCCAGTGCCTCCTCTCCCTGCGGCAGATCGCTCCCCGCAAGAGGGCTTAGCCGCAGCTGCTGGGGCGTGACCAGTGAGGTTTTGCTGAGCAGCACGGCGTTGTGCAGCGTGTTCTCCAGTTCACGGATGTTGCCCGGCCAGCTGTAGTTCATCAACACCGTCATGGCTTCATCGCTGAGGCGAAGCTGAGGACGACCAAGACGGCGCGCATAGAGCTGCAGGAAGTGACTGGCCAGCACCGGAATATCTTCGCAGCGCTGACGCAGCGGCGGCAGTGTGACGCTGGCCACATTCAGCCGATAGTAAAGGTCTTCCCGGAATCGCCGCTCACGAATTGCCATCACCAGATCCCGGTTGGTCGCGGCAATGACCCGCACATTGACTTTTACTGGCCTGGAGGATCCCACGCGGGTGATCTCACGCTCCTGCAGCACGCGTAGCAGCTTCACCTGCAGCGACGGGCTTAGCTCACCAATCTCATCCAGCAGCAGCGTGCCGCCCTCTGCCGCCTCAAACCAGCCACGATGTTTATCCTGTGCGCCGGTAAAGGCGCCTTTCTCATGACCAAACAGCTCCGACTCCGCCAGGCTCTCGGTAAGTGCGCCGCAGTTAACGGCCAGAAAAGGCTGTCGGCTGCGCGCACTGTGATGATGCAGGTAGCGCGCCATCACCTCTTTGCCGGTGCCGGTTTCGCCAATAATTAATACGGTTGCATCGGTGGGCGCGAGCTGATCCAGCACGCTTTTAAAGGCGCGTGATGCGGGGTCAATTAACTCAGGGCTGGCTATCTGCATCTTTTTTACCGGGTGAGCAGGAAAGTCATGACCATACCGCGCCGCTGACGCTGAAACGAGAGCTGAAACACACCAGGTTGTTGCCGATGCAGCAGAGTACAACTCCTTCTGTTGCGAATGCAGCAGATTAACATCTGCCATCAAAATGATAAATCATTGAATTTTAAAAATAAAATTATTTAACCGCACTGGCACGCATCCTGCTTAGGGCTATATAACCAAAGGGATTAACCCTATGTGATAAATTCGAATATCGTTATAAAGGAATCTGCTAATGAGCCATGCGACACAGGAAAATCCCAACCTCTTCTGGTTTCTGCCTACTCACGGCGACGGGCGCTATCTGGGTACCACCGAAGGCGGCAGAGCAGTCGATTTACCCTATTTACAGCAGGTTGCGCTGGCGGCAGATAATCTGGGCTACTACGGTGTGTTAATCCCGACCGGTAAAAGCTGCGAGGATTCATGGCTGGTCGCCTCGGCACTGGCACCGATCACCAAAAAGCTGCGCTATTTAGTGGCCGTGCGTCCCGGCCTGCAACCGCCCAGCCTGGCGGCGCGCATGGCGGCAACGCTGGACCGTCTTTCCGGCGGCCGGTTGCTGATCAACGTGGTCACGGGTGGCGATCCGGTGGAGAACAAAGGTGATGGCATCTTCCTGAGTCATGAAGAGCGCTATCAGGTGACCAAAGAGTTTCTTGAGGTTTACTCCCGCCTGCTGAAAGGCGAGAAGGTAGACTTTGAAGGTGAGCATATTCGCGTGGAAGGCGCTGAGATCCTCTTCCCGCCAGTGCAGGAAGACGGTCCGCCACTCTATTTCGGTGGTTCGTCGGAGGCAGCTATCGATATTGCGGCAAATCAGATCGACACCTATCTGACGTGGGGCGAGCCGGTTGAACAGGTCGCGGAGAAGCTGGCGGTGGTTCGTCAGCGGGCGCAGGAGAAGGGCCGTACGCTCTCTTATGGCATCCGCTTGCATGTCATAGTACGTGAAACGGAAGAGGAAGCCTGGGCGGCGGCCGATCGGCTGATTTCTCACCTGGATGAAGAAACTATCGCCGCCGCGCAGAAAATCTTTGCCCGCATGGACTCCACCGGTCAGGCGCGGATGAGTGCCCTGCATCAGGGGTCGCGTGAGAGCCTGCGCATCGGTCCCAATCTCTGGGCGGGCGTTGGCCTGGTGCGCGGCGGTGCAGGAACTGCGCTGGTCGGCAATCCGCAGCAGGTTGCCGATCGCATCCGGGAGTATCAGGCACTGGGCATTGAGAACTTTATCTTCTCCGGCTATCCGCATCTTGAAGAGGCACACCGCTTTGCTGAGCTGGTAATGCCGTTGTTGCCGCTGGCCGCCAACGCCGAAAAGAAACAGCGCAGCGTCAACACCGGTCCGTTTGGTGAAACCATCGGCGGCGACCGTCGCCCGGCTAAACAGACCAGCGCCAGCTAGTCAGTTAACAGGAAAAAGGCTCGCTTATGTCACAACAGCAGATTGTCATTATCGGCGGCGGGTTCACCGGCACCGCGCTGGCGATCCATCTGGCCCGGGCTGGCCAGGCGGGGTTGCAGGTGACGGTAATTGAACCCCGCGCGCAGCTGGCGCAGGGCGTGGCATACGGCACCACCGATCCAGCTCACCGCATTAATGTGCCGGCCACCAGAATGCAGCTTGCCGGTGATGAAGAAGGGGCATTTGATTGCGACTATCGCGCCTCTCCTGCTTTTAACAACGACCCGGAGGCACTGTGGCATGACGACAACGTCTACCCGCAGCGTGGTGAGTTCGGGCGCTGGGTCAATGCGCAGTTTGTGCATCAGCAGCAGCATTCGCCGGTAAAACTGAGTCATCTGCGTGACAGAGCGGTTGCCTTTAAGAATGGCGTGGTGACCACGGCCTCCGGGCAGCAAATTCATGCCGATCAGGTAGTGCTGGCGATCAGCCATCCCCCACCGGATCTGCCTGCTCTGCTGAAGCCGCTACAGGGCCATCCGGCTTTGATTGCTAATCCCTGGCAGCGCGATGCGCTGGCTCAGGTGGCTCCTGACGACAGGGTCGCGATTATCGGTTCAGGATTGACGATGTCTGACGTGGTGGCCTCGCTGCATCGCCAGCAGCACCGTGGAAAGATTACCGTCTTCTCCCGTCGTGGCCAGCTGCCGCGTGCCAATCTGAGTGGCAACAATGAGACTTACGCCCTGGATTTCAGTCAGCCGCAACCTGCTACCGCGCGCGGCTGGTTGCATCGTGTGCGACAGGAAGTTAAACAGGCGGCGGCGCTGAATCTGCCCTGGCAGCTGGTGCTGGATGATATTCGCCGTAACGGTCAGCGCATCTGGCAGAGTCTGTCGCTGCACGAGCAGCAGCGCTTTCTGCATCATCTCCGTCCCTGGTGGGATGTTCATCGCTATCGTATTGCGCCACAGGTGAGCCAGGTTCTCAGCCAGCAGCAGGCCAGCGGTCAGCTGAATCTGCTGGCGGCGCGCCTTATCGCCGCTGAATCGGGTGGCGCAACGCTCCGGCTGACGCTGCGCCTGCGTGGTGCGCAATCACACATGCTGGAGGTGGAGAAAGTCCTTGTCACCACCGGCCCTGCACACAACGCGCTGCTTAACAGCAATGCGCTGCTGCGTCAGCTCCATGGCGATGGCGTGATCCAGCCTGACTCGCTGGCGCTGGGGATCCAGGTTAATGCGCTGTCTCAGACGCTGAATGTGAACGGTGAAGCTAATCCCGGACTGTATGTTGCCGGGCCTGCCGCACGGGGTCGTTTTGGCGAGCTGATGGGATTACCGCAGGTGGCGGAACATGCCGAGTCCGTTGCACGACAGCTCCTCGCCGCCCCGCCGCTACCCTTCAGCGAGCGATGTCCCGACTCACTCACCTACTGAATCTTCCTTATAAAACACACATTAAAAGGTGGGCGGCAAGCGATTGCCGTATCCGCTCAGGAGTCGCTATGTCATCGCAACGTGAAATTCGCCTGAATGCTTTCGATATGAACTGTGTCGGTCATCAGTCACCCGGCTTATGGGCGCATCCCCGCGACCGCTCATGGCAGTACAAAGACCTGGCGTACTGGACCGATTTAGCCCGCCTGCTGGAACGCGGTAAATTTGATGGGCTGTTTATTGCTGACGTGCTGGGTGTCTATGACGTGCTCAACGGTAATAACCATGCCGCCATCCGTCAGGCTACACAGGTACCGGTAAACGATCCGCTGGCGTTAATCACGCCGATGGCCATGGTGACGGAACACCTGGGCTTTGGCCTGACCGCCTCGCTGTCGTTTGAACACCCCTACCCGTTTGCGCGGCGAATATCGACCCTGGATCATCTGACCAAAGGCCGTATTGGCTGGAATATTGTCACCTCATATCTGGAAAGTGGTGCGCGCAATATCGGGCATCAGGCTCAGACCGACCACGATGCGCGCTACGACTACGCCGATGAGTATCTGCAGGTTATCTATAAGCTGCTGGAAGGAAGCTGGGAAGACGACGCTGTCCTGCGTGATCGTGAACGTCATATTTTCAGCGACCCCAATAAAATCCATCCGATTAACCATCAGGGAACGTTTTTCCAGGTGCCGGGCATTCATCTTTGCGAGCCGTCACCGCAGCGCACGCCGGTGCTATACCAGGCCGGAGCCTCCAGCCGCGGGAAAGCCTTTGCAGCAGAGCATGCTGAATGTGTATTTGTCGCGGCACCGTCGAAAGTACTGCTGAAGAAAACTGTGGCAGATATTCGCCGCAGGGCCGCTGAGGCGGGACGCGATCCCCGTTCCATACTGATCTTCAATCTGCAGACGGCGATTGTGGGTGAAACCGACCTGGCGGCGCAGGCGAAATGGCAGGAGTACAAACGCTATGTCAGTTACGAAGGCGCGCTGGCGCTGATCTCAGGCTGGACCGGTATCGATTTCGGGCAGTATCAGCCGGATCAGGTGCTAAAACATCTGCACACCAACGCCATTCAGTCGGCGGTTGAGACCTTCTCCACCGCCGACCCCAACCGCCAATGGACGGTGCAGGGTCTGGCAGACTGGGTGGGCATTGGCGGATTTGGTCCGCTGCTGGTGGGCAGCGCCGAAACGGTGGCCGATGAGCTGCAAAGCTGGGTCGAAGAGACAGACGTCGATGGTTTTAACCTCGCCTACGCCGTGACGCACGAAACCTTTACTGACGTGGTGGAACTGCTGGTGCCGGAACTGCAAAAGCGTGGCGTCTACAAGCAGGAGTATCAGCCCGGTACGCTGCGTGAAAAGTTATTTGGCCAGGGGCCGCGGCTGGCGTTGCCGCACCCGGGTGCCGGTTATCGTCGTAACGCTGACGCAGAAACTCGGGTAAATAGCGCTGAAATATCAGGATGAAATCTGCCGGTTAATAGTCTCAGTCATCGCTTAACAGATTTATTAACGGCTGAGAAAAGCGCCGATTTCAGGTCAGGAAAAGAGTAATGCTTTAATTCGTACCGGATGAATCCTGCTATTCATCCGGCGTCTGTCGTCGTCGTGTTTTAATGATTAACTTATTGAATATACTGAAATAGTTATCGTTATTTGTTGGTTGTTTACTGAGCCGGGAATGCCTATAAAACCCTCGTTACCTGCTGAATATAATAACGAGGATATGATGAGTACATTAGAGATTGACAACACCCTGACCGCCCCGCCGCCCCACTCCACGCCGGTTCGTTCGGTGAGTGATGTAGCCCGGCTGATCAACAGTAATACCGAGAAAAACAGCTACGCCCGCTGGATTGTGTTCCTGGCGCTGGGCGGTGTATTTCTTGATGCCTACGATCTCACCACGCTCTCTTATGGTATTGACGATGTGGTGAAAGAGTTTGGCTTAACCCCGGTGCTGACCGGACTGGTGACCTCTTCCATTATGATCGGCACCATCGTCGGTAACCTGGTTGGCGGCTGGCTGACCGATAAATATGGCCGCTACTCGGTGTTTATGGCGGACATGCTGTTCTTTGTGGTCTCTGCGATAGCTGCGGGTCTGGCGCCCAACGTCTGGGTATTGATTGGCGCGCGTTTTCTGATGGGAATCGGGGTAGGAATCGATCTGCCGGTTGCCATGGCCTACCTGGCGGAGTTCTCTAAATTCTCCGGCAAAGGGAACAAAGCGTCGCGCCTCGCCGCCTGGTGCCCGATGTGGTATGCCGCGTCATCTGCCTGCTTCTTTATTATTTTTGCGCTCTATTTCCTGCTACCTGCAGAACACATCGACTGGTTGTGGCGCGCCTCGCTGTTGTTTGGCGCGGTACCGGCCCTGCTCATTATCGCGGTACGCAGCAAGTTTATGAATGAGTCACCGCTGTGGGCAGCCAATCAGGGAGACCTGAGCGGAGCAGTTCGTATTCTGCGCGACTCCTACGGCATTACTGCGCATGAAGAGCAGCCCGAAAAAACCGAAACCGTGAAAGCGGCCCCGAAGGTGAGTTTCCGCGTGCTGTTTCAGAAGCCATACCTTGAACGCACCATCGTCAGCGCAGTAATGAACGTCTGTATCGCCTTTGAGTACACCGCCATTGCTTTCTTCCTGCCCTCTATCCTGGCGCAATTTCTGGGCGCGGGCGTGTTTGAAACCATCTCGGCCTCACTGGGGCTGAACGCGCTGTTCGCCTTTACCGGCGGTCTGCTGGGGATGCGACTGGCATGGAAATTTCCCTCCAGGCATGTGGCGATTGCGGGTTTTGCGCTGCAGTTTATCGCGCTAATCTCGCTGGCGCTGATCGGTCATCCGCAGGCGACTATCGGCGTGGTATTTGCCGTACTGATGCTGGGACTCTGGCTGTTTGCCGAAGGATTTGGACCCGGCGCGCAGTTGATGATCTATCCGGCGCTATCCTATCCGACCCACATTCGTGCAACCGGCGTGGGCTTTAGTCGCTCGCTCTCCGGCATCGGCAGTGCGCTGGCGCTATTTATCCTGCCCATTCTGCAGGCCCGTTATGGCACCAACATGTTCTGGATCGTCTCTCTCGCCGCCCTTATCCCCATTATTTTCCTGTTGATTATCCGGTTTGAACCGACCCGACAGGACATTGATGAACAACCTGCAACAGGAGAAGAACATGTCTGACTTAACCCATACTGAATTTGCCGCGCTGACCGAACATTTCCGGCCCCTCTTCAACCGTATTGCTGAAGGTGCCGCCGCGCGTGAAATCAACCGTACTCTGCTGCATGAGCCGATCCGCTGGCTGAAGGAGGCGCGGTTTGGCACCCTGCGTATCCCTAAAGAAGAAGGCGGTTTCGGCGTCTCGCTGCCGCAGCTCTTTTCCCTGCTGACCGCGCTGGCTGAAGCGGATTCGAATCTGCCACAGGCGCTGCGTGCGCACTTCGCTTTTATTGAGGATCGCCTGAACCAGCCAGAAAGTGAAGAGCGGCGGCGCTGGTTCCGCCGTTTCGTAGATGGTGAGCTGGTGGGCAGTGGCTGGAGTGAAATCGGAGCGGTTAAGCTGGGTGAGGTCAACACCCATGTCTCACCGGCAGAGGGAGAATGGCGGATCAGCGGTGAGAAGTTTTACAGCACCGGCACGCTCTATGCGGACTGGATTGATGTCTATGCACAGCGGACTGACAACGGCCGGGACGTCATCGCGCTGGTGAACACGCATCAGAAAGAGGTGGAACGTGATGATGACTGGGATGGTTTCGGGCAGCGGCTGACCGGCAGTGGCACCACACGCTTTCATCATGCCCGCGTGGAGCAGCCGCATGTTTATGATTTCAGTGAGCGCTTTCGCTATCAGACCGCATTTTATCAGCATGTGTTATTAGCCACGCTGGCGGGTATAGGCCGGGCCGTAGTACGCGATGCGTCACAGGGGGTCGCGCAGCGTAAACGGATGTACAGCCACGGCAATGCGCCTCAGGTTAAGCAGGATGTGCAGGTGCTGCAGGTGGTCGGTCAGATCAGCAGCTGGATCTGGGCCGTTGAAGCCGCCGTTGATCGGTCGACCCACTCACTGCAACGGGCATTTGAACTGCAACTGAGCGGTGCGAATGAAGCGGAGCTTCACGCGGCGAACGTTCAGGCAGAGGTGGAGTCCGCCCGGGCGCAGGTAGTCGCGGTGGAGCTAGTGACGCGAGCTGCCACGGAGTTCTTCAATGCGCTGGGCGCGTCCGATACCCGCGTCAGCAAGGCGCTGGATCGGCACTGGCGCAACGCCCGCACAGTGTCATCACACAACCCGGTGATCTACAAAATCCGCAATGTGGGTGACTGGGAGGTAAATGGCAACGATCCGACATTTATCTGGCAGATCGGCAACGGTGATTAAGCATATTGATGATAGATGAATATGACGCAGCGGCGGTGTTCAGGCTGATAATGCAGTCGAGCGCCGTCTGGCGATAACATTTATTAATGTTAACCGAACCATGATAATGGGGTTAAGTGTTTTAGTACCAATGAGCCTTATAAGGTAATCACAAGAATTCAGGTGTGAAATTTTTTTAAGGGATTACACCATAAAATAATTTTTTGCCAGGAAAAATCGGCAGTTATCTAAAATTCTGAAATGGCGGAATTAATAAAACCAGCTTCGCATTGTGAAGCTGGTTTTCATCCTGCCACACCGGTTGTTAAGGCTGGCTCACTGGCTCTGGCATAGCTGAAGAGTGGTGAGTGGAGATCTTCCAGCCCTTGCCATCCCAGACATAGGTGAAAGTATAACGTGCTGTGACGTGCGAATTATCTTTGAAGGTAAAAGTATAAACGCCGGCATCAATCGCTTTATTACAGCCGATTCGGATGGTGCGGGAATCAATTTTACCGCTCGGGCCTTTTTTCAGGAAGTCTTTAAAGTAATCAATGCGTTCCTGGTCTGTCAGGCGCACATGGTTTGAAATAGTTGGCAGCAGCACGGCATCGCTGACATATAATTCAGAGACTTTAGTGGCATCGCCGGTTGCCAGCGTATTATTCCAGGTATCAAACAGGCTGGCAACATCCTGTTCAGATGCTTTAACACAGGTCACAGGCTGTTGAGCCAGCGTGATAGCCGGTGCGCAGGACAGGCCAAATAGGCACAGTGACAATAACGTTTTTTTCATGAGATATCCTCTTTTTATCCTGGTGATGACAGCGTTCTGTGACTTAACTCAGACGCAGTCATGAAAAATTTAATAACGCATCAGGAAGAAATGCCCGTTACCTTGCCAGAAATTAATTTTCGATAATAAGTTAATTATCAGTCTCATTCGATAAATTATCTGACAAAAAGCATCAACGTTGCTTTTTATTCAGGCTGGAAGATAACGTATGATCGCTAATAGTTGATATTTAAATCTTTGCGAAGTCAGTATTTAGTTTTTTATTCTGATTCAGGATGCAGATATGCTCCCGGATAACGTGAATAAGAACTGTTCATAGGATGATAGCCGGGTTAGCATGTGGAGATTCCATTCCAGAAATTCAGTAAGCAAAGCGTTCTAAAACGGATCTGGTAGACGGTATTTTCATTTAGGGTCCTTCAATTATCTTTAAATTAAACTGGCTGCTTACATAATAAAAGTTTCAACCTTCAATGGTCTGTTAATTTCACTTCACGTTCTTTCCTTTTCGCCATACTCCGCGCACTGGAAGTGCTGACTTTAATCAAATTGTATTTATCAGGTCACTATTTCACCATTTCACTGAATCATTATTCAGACTTTCCTTCAATTATTCATTTTATGCCTTGCCAGAAATAACCGCTTCTTCATCAACCCAGGGTGGGCTGTTGTTCCGGACGTCTCACTGCCCTACCCATTTGAGCGTCTGTCAATCAGGTCAAAACCGGGCTGAATCCGGCACCTTAACCTGGCTTCGTATAATTGTTCTTATACGAAGTCATGACACAGGAAAGTCGTCGGGTTATGATATAGAGCAGCAAAGATCACCCTGCAAAATGGCAACGCTACGTAAATTCTGACCGGTTATCCCCCTGATGAATTCTCAGAATTCACGTAGCGCGATCATCGCGTTTTCTGACTGATAAGTGAGCAAAAATGAGCGAGATAGTGCCGTTAACCCATCTGACGGTGACCCGGAATAGTGATATCACCGAACGGCTCAGGCAGTTCGTTCAGGACAAAGAGGCATTTTCCCCCAATACCTGGCGACAGCTGCTTAGCGTCATGCGAATCTGCAATCAGTGGTCAGAAGATAATCAGCGTACTTTCCTGCCAATGAGTGCAGAGGATTTGCGCGACTATCTCTCTTTTCTGGCTGAAAGCGGCCGGGCCTCCTCGACGATCACTTCACACGCTGCGTTAATCTCGATGTTACACCGTAACGCCGGGTTGCCGGTGCCCAATCTCTCGCCACTGGTTTATCGTACGATGAAGAAGATAAATCGTGTGGCCGTGATGGAGGGTGAGCGCGCTGGCCAGGCGGTGCCTTTCAGGCTGTCCGACCTGATGGAACTGGATAAACAGTGGTCAGGTTCTGATAACCTTCAGGCACTTCGTGATTTGGCTTTTTTGCATGTCGCCTATGCAACGCTACTGCGTATCAGTGAACTGTCACGGTTGCGGGTGCGTGATGTGATGCGTGCCGGTGATGGTCGTATCATTCTGGATGTGGCGTGGACAAAAACGATTGTGCAGACCGGCGGATTGATCAAGGCGCTCAGTGCCCGTTCAACTCAGCGTCTGGAAGAGTGGATCGATGCAGCCGGGCTATCCGGCCAGCCTGATGCCTTTCTGTTTACTGCTGTACACCGATCTGGCCGGGCAATGATTTCAGCAAAGCCGATAAGCACCCGGGCACTGGAACAGATCTTTGACCGTGCATGGCATACTGCTGGAAAAGGCGGCGCAGTGAAGGCTAACAAAAATCGTTATACCGGATGGAGTGGCCACAGCGCCAGGGTGGGCGCAGCTCAGGATATGGCTGATAAAGGCTATCCTATCGCCCGGATCATGCAGGAAGGCACCTGGAAAAAACCGGAGACACTGATGCGTTATATCCGTCATGTGGATGCGCATAAAGGTGCGATGGTGGAATTTATGGAACAGCACGCGGCCCCGGATGTTGCTGACTCATAGAACGATAAAAAAGCGGAACGCCCATGATTCGGGCTCAAGTTATCCACAGAAAAAGTGGACAGCCTGTGTGTAAGCCGGTACTGAATGAGAGGGTGCCGGTCCTCCGACGCGTTCATCCCGCTGATATGATTGATTTCTTTTTACTCCCTTACAACTTGCTGTGACTCTGTCAAAAAATCAGACCTTTTAGTCAATAATGCGTGGATTATTGCGGTCAGTGATGACCCTTGTACTGGCGGTTAGCGGTTTATACCGGCCATGATGTCTTCTGCTGATTATTATTGAAAAGGCCGCTGCCCCTCGGCCTTTTCTGCACCTGAAGACGTGACTTCACGCTATCAATCACTTCATTTTATTGCCGGCTCAAAAAATGCATCAACGGAGGCTGGCGAACTGGTTGCAAACACCAGTGCCGTGGTGGTGCCATTGTTGACAAGCTGATCAAGAAATTCAGATGCCTGTTGTTACGCATAGTGATGATTGCGGAATTTTATTTCGGTTGGAAAGGTATAGGTATTGAGCCAGCCAATAAGCTGTTTACCATATTCACTGATCATGGTGATTTGAGGATAATGAACATGCGTATCCACGAACCCGGGTGTGATAATTTTTCCGCTGTAATTAATCAGCTGGTCGACAGGCTGGTCCTTTATGGTCGCATAATCACCTGATTTTAAAATATAGCCATATTTAACAATAAGATAGCCATCTTCATAGTGCACGTTAGCTTCTTTTTCTTTTGCTGGAACGGCTTTAAAATAGACGATTTCAGCCCGGTATCCAACCGTTTCCGCGGCTACACAACAGGAGAAAAGAGACAACAATGTCATAAACGTAAGTTTCATTTACACCTCCATTTAGTATCTTTAATAAAATCCGTCTTATCTTTTCAGCGCGGGAATGATAGGTGAAATGATAAGGATGGCCGATACTAAAAATGCGATGACATTATTAACCTGGAAATATTGCTTAATTACTGAAATTAATCCGTTTTGTGGTTGTCTTATCCTTATCATCAATGATGCCTGACGTTAAAATTAACGCAGGTTTAGTCTGTTAATAATAATTTATTCACATTGTTTCTAATGTCTGATAAGCCAGAATCTTTATTCTGACACTTACACAAAGCATCCCATTAACATTTAAATGATTACAGGACAAAAAATATGAGAAACTGGCACCTCTTAATGTCGGGAGTCGTTATGCTTTCAGTCGCTACTACAGCCATCGCATCCGGTCAGGATCAGCTTCCAGGTCATGCTCAGGGTGCTGAGATTCTCCAGGTTAACACCCGTCAGGACCAGATCGACAATATTGGAGATCTGGTTTACCACCAGGTGAAAAGCGTGCGTTCTGTCAGGCAATTGCACATGTCACTGCTGGTGCCACGAACCAATGATCTGAAACCAGCGATTATCTATTTTCCCGGCGGGGGTTTCCTGTCAGCGGAACGTGACAAGTTTATTGCAATGCGGCTGGCCTTGGCAGAGGCGGGTTTTGTGGTCGCCGCAGCTGAATATCGCACTATTCCTGATATTTTTCCGGCGCCGGTTGTTGATGCTAAGGCGGCAGTCCGATTTCTGCGCCAGCATGCCTCTGAGTATGGTATCGATCCGGCGCGTATAGGGGTTCTGGGTGATTCGGCGGGGGGATGGCTCGCCCAGATGATGGGAACCACCAATGGGGATAAATCGTTTGATAAAGGCGATTTCACTGACCAGTCTTCAGATGTACAGGCTGTGGCCACGCTGTATGGCATTTCTGATTTGCGTAGCATCGGAGAAGGCTTTCCGGATGCGATACAAAAAGTGCATCAATCCCCTGCCGTCACCGAAGCGCTGCTGATTAATGGTGCGGCGTTCCGCGAATTCGCCGGGGCATCAGTGACCGATGAGCCTGAGAAAGCGCTTTATGCGAGTCCAGTGGGTCACCTGAAAGGCGTTAAACCGCCATTTTTAATTATGCATGGCAGCAGCGATACGCTGGTCTCTCCTGAACAAAGTGCAAATCTTTATAACGCCCTTAAAAAAGCGGGTAATCGTGCTGATTACGTGTTGATCGAAGGGGCTGAACATGGTGATTACCGCTGGTATCAGCCTGAGGTTATTACCAGAGTGACTCACTGGTTCCGGCAGGTGCTGGGTGAGCCAGTCAAATCAAAGAGCCAGTCAGCAGCAGATCCTGATGCCAGCCTCTGACTCAGGGTGATGTCTCCTTGCCTGTCAACCTGCACAGGCAAGGAGCACAGTCCTTTCACGCGCCTGTATGTAATGGTCTTGATGGTCCCTCAGCGTACCAGTCTGGTTTTGCGATCACTGCGCGTAGCTTTTCTGTTTATCACAATTTCCATGGCAGCCGCGACACCCCATCTTTTCCTCATCAGGCATAACCGGTATTGCCAGCACCCTGTTTCCCGCTTTACGCAGTGTCAGCAGGATGATTCCATTCAGCAACAGAACGCTTATCAGGCAGACTGCACTGAATACAGGATGCTCGTTAAACGTGACGGTCTGATAAAAGAATGTCGCTATGGTATAGGCGATGTTAAGCCCCCAGCAGAATGAGAACATCATCCATTTTTTCCCGGCCTCGCGGGCGATCGCGCCCATGACTGAGACGCAGGGAACGTAGAGCAGAACAAAGATTAAGTAGCTGTAAGCGGCAAAGCCGTTGCCAAATTTGGTAGCCATCACACTCATAGAACCGGATGCCATCTCACCATTGCCTTTACTGGCATCGAGGGGATGCGCCAGTGCATCAATTCTGAATGCAGCGGTCAGGCCCGCCCAGGTTTCCGTCAGCGCCTCTTTTAGTTCATCTGCTAGGTTAAAAGCCTGCGGGTCAAACACGCTGCGCTGAATCGCCTCCGTGGTGTAAAGACTGTTGAGCGTACCGACCACGACCTCTTTTGCCATAATGCCGCTCACCAGCCCCACTGTCGCCTGCCAGTTATCCTGCGTCACCCCGATTGGCAAAAGCACGGGCGTGATTGCTTTGCTGGTCGCCGCCAGCGCAGAGTGGTTTATGTCATCAACCAGCTGGCCGTTGAATGCAAAGCTGCTCAGCACACCAATCAGCATACTCACCAGGATAATGACCTGACCGGCACGCACCACAAACATTTTCAGCCGTTGCCAGGTCTGCAGCAGCAGGCTTTTAAGATGAGGCCGGTGATAGACCGGCAATTCCATGATAAACGGTGAAGCTTCGCCACCCAGCAGGGTATGCTTGAGCACCAGTCCGGTCGCAATCGCCACTACAATGCCCAGCAGATAGAGTGAAAATACCAGGCTGGAACTGTGAGCATCAAAGAATGCTGCGGCGAACACCGCAAAGATTGCCAGCCGCGCGCCGCAGGACATAAAAGGCGCAATCAGTACCGTAAGCAGACGCTCACGCGGCGTGTCGAGCGTTCTTGTACCCATCACCGCCGGCACATTACAACCAAAGCCGACAATCAGTGGCACAAAGGATTTTCCCGGCAGGCCCAGTGACTGCATCAGCCGATCCATCACAAAGGCGGCGCGCGCCATATAGCCTGAATCCTCAAGGAAAGAGAGGAACAGAAACATCAGGCCAATCTGTGGAATGATTGGCAGCACGGTATTGATACCGGCACCCAGCCCCTGCGCCAGAAAAACCGTCAGCCAAACCGGGAAGTGGCAGACATATCCCAGCCATTGTGCGCCATGAATGAATATCGCCACCGAACTGCCGTCGAACAGCGGCTGCAATGCCGCGCCGATATTAATCGAGAGAACAAACATCACATACATCACGGCCAGGAATATCGGAATGCCCAGCCAGCGGTCCAGCACAATGTTATCAATCCTGCGGGTAAGACTGGCCGGGATAGCCTGATGAATGTTACTGACGGCCGTACAAACCGCATTAATGGCACGATAGCGATAATCGGCTATCTGCACGCCCGTATCGCCACCCGCTCGCGCCATAATCTCAGGCAAGGTTGGAAGTAGTTCCGGGCAAAGTTTCTGGCTGTTGATATCGCCTTCAAGCAACTGCAATGCCAGCCAGTACCTTTTCTGCGGGGTCAGAGACCCGGACATCTGCAGGCTGAGCTGCTCAATCGCGGTTTCAATCGCGGCCGGATATGGCACCTTCTCTGGAGCGCGATAAATATGTGGCTGGTCAATCAGTGTTTTTAGCTGAGCGATACCGTCGCCTTTGGTTGAAGTCAGTGAAACCACCGGACATCCCAGGCGGGCTGACAACGCTGCGGCATCAATAGTGATGTTCTGGCTTGCGGCAATATCCTGCATGTTCAGAGCGACAATACAGGGTACGCCAAGCTCAAGCAGTTGAAAGGTCAGGAACAGGTTACTTTCCAGACTGGAAGCATCGACGACGTTGATCACTACATCGGCATGATCCTGATAAAGATACTGACAGGCGATGCTCTCATCAATCGAGCTTTCAGCGGATAGCGTAGTCAGCGAGCGAGTGCCGGGCAGATCGATGAGCCGGACGTCAGACTGTGCAGTAAAGAACTGTCCCTCTTTACGTTCAACCGTGACACCCGCCCAGTTACCGACCCGCTGGCGGGCACCGGTCAGCTGATTAAACAGTGTGGTTTTGCCGGTGTTGGGATTGCCTATCAATCCGATGGTGATCTTTTTCATCAGGCGATTTCCTCCAGAATGATGTCGGCCAGATCACGCTGTCGCACCGCCAGGCTGACACGGCGGGTACGAATATGAACCGGATCGCCCATTGGCGCTACTCGAATGATTTCGATAACAGCACCTGGAAGCATGCCCATTGTCAGTAATTTCTGGCGCCAGGCGAAATTTACTGATGGCTTATAACCAAGAATTCGGTAGGTACTGCCCATGTTAATTGCCATACCACGCTCTGCCTTTGAGTAAGAGACACTCATTCTATAAATGATAAGCGTTTCGGTTTTTGATCTGGCTTCAGGCAGACAGTGGAAAAGTGCTCTGAATGGCTTTCGTTTAGGAAACAGAGAACATCTTTCTGTAACCTGGTATCACGCGATACAGGCGATGTTTGTGAGAACTCTCATCGTCAGTTTTATAGCTTTGAGCAGCATCTATAATCCCGACAACAATCTGCTCCGCGAATGCAGAGGTTATTCATCCGTTGAGAATGGCAAAAGCCTTACGGCAACCTGATTGTCGTAAGTTGTCCAAAATCCAGAAGGCTTATATGAAACAAATTACTGTTACTGACCTCCGGCATCTCAGCGAAGAGGCTGCGAAATCCCCTCGCTTACGAGCCAATCGTAATTTACACCCTGAATTGAGCGATCCGGTGCAGCGGCTGGCCATCGCGATGGAGCCGGGCACTTATGTCCGCCCTCACCGACATCCGCATACTTTTGAATTGCTGACCTCGCTCTGTGGGCGGTTTCAGGTATTACATTTTGATGAAAATGGGTATGTGACCCAACGGGTGATGTTAGGAGAGGGGGGCAAGGTCATGGAAACGGAAGCCGGCACCTGGCATGCGGTGTTATCGATGGATAAAGGTGGCGTTATTTTTGAGGTTAAACACGGAGGTTACCAGCCTGTGACTGAACAAGACTCAGCACCATGGGCACCCGCCGAAAATGAGCCGGGTGCTGGGGAGTTAATGGAATGGTATGCTCAGGCACAAGTAGGGGATTCTTTTATCCGATAATTATTGTTTTACGCGGAGTAGACGGTATCGCGAGCGATGCTGTTCTGCCCCTTTATCCTGGCCTGACTGAATATCTTTCATGATGTCTTTTTGCTCAAACTTTCGTGTGGCGGCATACACTGTTTTAATCAGTAAAAATTTTTTAAATACGCAGAATTTCTGTCGTAAAAAAGGATTAATATTTTTGGGGTTCTGTTAATACTGACATGAAAAAATTCTGCTATTACATCAAAACCATCCGAATTAAATAAGTGAAATATAGATTCATTATAAAAAGATTAGCCTCCAGGCTCGTCTGGAGGCACGTGAATCGCTAAACGTTATGATTCTTATGGAAAAATAATCACTGGTTTCGTTGCTTAGGTAAAGCAATAATGGAAAAATCACGACGCGCAATATAGTTTATTTTACTAAATCAGCAATTGTGTACGCAAAAAATCTTGTTTTCATAAGATGAAAAAATAAAATTATTACATGTCAATTCTGACGGGTCTTGCATAAAGGCATGCTTTCTCTTATCAAATCAATCAAAAAAAATCCATTTACGATTTATTTTAAATTTCTTTTGATAATGATAATTGACATTCAGGTCAGCTACAATATCAGTACTTTCTTGCTAAAATTCCCCTGCGTTACCAGTTAAATTATACAGACATAAAAGGATGTTAAAATGCGTGAATTGTATATCTCAGAAGTGATCACCGTAAGTGGCGCTGACATCGGTTACTCGAAACTTCTTGGCTTGTGGAATGATGCGGGTCTGAATTCGCAGGGCTACTTTAACTATGACCGTGCCGCTAAAAGTATCAATGCTCTGGGGTTTGCCAGTGCAACAGAGAATAAAGACTGGAATAACTCATCCATTGGTGAGGCTGGTTGGATGCTTAATGGCGCGGGTGAAAAAGTAACATGGTTCAACAACGGTCTCTTTATGGCTTTCCAGATCGGCTGATGTGAAGCAGCTAACACGGTTACTTCGCCGGACGTAACGGTGATCGATAAAAGGTTTCTGAAACTATCCTGATTCAGAAACCTTTTTTATCTTTAATACTCACCTGTGAGGGACTATCAGACCAGCTGGTTGTCATGTAAAACATGTCTCAGTTTACAGAGCGGCTTCAGAGTTCAGGTATGACAAACATATCATAACGACATTGTGTACAATAGTACCTGCCTGAGCGAATCCGGGTGTAAAGTATCTGCCTCTCATTTCATCCAGGCGCTATGGTCCCCCATTTTGAAATTCCGAAAAGAAGATAACGAAGAATTTTAGTTACATCATTCAGGTTTACTATAAAGAACAATTACGGCCCTTCGGGCCGTGCCCGACGGCTTGTCAATGAGCACTCGGATTTTCAGAACGGCTCGCTTAGATTTGGCCAAAAACATGCACATTTCATAGGAAGATCGGCTGTTCAGATATCCGCAAACAAGTGTGTTGTAACTAATCTATATCTGCTTCAGGACTGATTCAGTACCATTTTTATAAGTTGTGAATGCACCGTCTCATCCGATGTTAAACCTTGACGTTTTTGTCATCGCTATCCTGCCGGACAGGCTTCGTGAATATTTATTGCTTACTCTGGAATACCCAACCGGGAACGTGCATATAAAAATGACAGTGGCCCGGCTTCAGGTCACTGCCATATCAGTGGTAAATACAGGTTACTTCAGAACACGGACCGTTTTCACATCAATTTCAACGCTGTTCCAGTCTTTATCGACTTCGCCTTCTATGCGGACTTTGTCAGCGGGTGACAATGATTGTCCCATCCAGCGCTTGTCGTCGATATCGACGTAAATCGTTCCAGTGGCATCTTTAAATTCATAAAGTTCATGACCAACCTGTCGGATGATATTGCCTTCAAGAACGACCCATGCGTCGTCACGTAGTGTTTTAGCCTGTGCCACTGAAGCGACACCCGGTGTCGGGCCTTTAAAGCCGCCCTGTGAAGACCCCTGCCCTGCCGGATTAATAAATCCTTCCTGCGCAGAAACACCCAGACTCATTCCTGCTAATAACACCGCCAACATAATCTTTTTCATATTTTTATCTCCGTTAAATTTCCAGGGTAATTTACATCCCAGATCTTAACGGGATCTTAAGAAGTTTTATTGTCTGCACGTGTTTTGAAAATGTCATCAGTAAGGCGCTCGCACCATAAAACCATTAAAAAAATAATCAAAGTTGAATCTATGTTAACAATCAACAAAGTATAACAATAAATTAAAACCCTCTTGTTGGAAATAACCTCTTTAACACTGTTTTCAATATGGCAATACTGATAATTAATATCTACCTATTTCCGCACAAATTACTTAGCTCGCCTGCAGGTTGATAGTTATCATTTTCTGGCATAGATATATCCCGGTATTAAATTATTCTGTATCGCAGCTTTGCTCATGAAGTATTTTGTAATGTTTATAACCACTCGATTGAGTGGTTTTTTTTATGTCTTATTTCAGCTAGTTAACTTAAACCTGTAACGCTGATTATACACGCCCCGATTGCAGGGAGGGATTTTCTGGTGCCACGGAGATAGGGAGTGGCGACAGGTACTGACTGCTCATCTGAACAAACAGCTAACTGTCTTTTATAGCATTGCGACACTTATAAAAACGGTGTTGTGACTAATAACGAAAGAGGCAGAGATCATCAAAACGTTTTCAGGCTCACATAGTGAGCCTGAAAATAGTGGGATATCAGTTCAGTCTCTGAGCATCTGCCTCAGCTTCTTTTAAATCCATTTTTGCAGATTCAAGCTTCAGCTTCTTCTCTTCTACCTTTGTCATTTTTTTTCTGATTTTATCACTACGTCCATCGACTCTGGCCTCAGCCAGTTCCTGCTGTGCTTCCTGAAGTTCAAGTTCCGCTTTTTTGACTTTCATCTCACGTTTACTGACATCATGAGAGGCACGCGTTGCCTGACGCTCATCAGTACAATAGGTTTCAATTTTGTTACGCGCAATATTGAGCCGTGCAATTTCTGCACTATTTCCATGTATTTTAGCGATTTCGCTTTTAGCTGAAATATCTGCGAGTTGATCTTTGCAGGAATCAGTTGCAGCGAACACGGTTAATGGTGAAGCAACCAGAACAAAAGCGATAATTGTTTTTTTCATAGCTATATTAAATCCTTGTTAAATTACACTAATCAGAATGATATTGCCGGTTCAATATAGCGAAAAGGAAAATAGCCACAACATAAAATTTGAAACATTAAATTATCATGTCATTAAGTCGCTATTGTTAAATTATTGGTTAGCACTTGATAGGATTCTTCATGCATATCACTTTTGGGAACCAGAAAAGTGCAATGCGTTTATTTAAACACCTTAGTTTTTAAACAATGTGCAATAATTAATCCTCTTCTGAGCAAACTATGGAAATGATCCAGATCATTTTTTTGAGCATTCGGGTCGGTACTCTTTGATTGTTATCATGTCGTTTAACAAACACAGCTAATAATGCCGCATCTTCTTAAAGAACAACGAGTGGAAAGTAAAATGACATCTTTCAATTATGGCAGAAAATTTGCCTTCGCTTTCGTGATGATGGTTTCAGTTATGTCCATTTCCGCCTGCTCAGGCAATTATGTCATCTCCACCAATGACGGCCACATGATAACCACCCATGGTAAACCCGTCAGAGATAAAGAAACGGGCATGCTCTCCTATAAAGATGCGGACGGAAACATGCATCAGTTGCAGCAGCATGACGTTAAAGAAATGGTGCAAAAGTAAATCGCTTTAAACAACGATATTGATTGATTCCCTGAAAACTCCTGATGTGGAAAAAATGAGCAATGAAAATTTCCCTAATTAGCCTTGGTTTGCTGCTGTGTGTTTCTTCATCTGCAATGGCCATTGGCCTGAATGCTGAACAAGGTAAAAACACCTCTGCGCTGGATGCTGAAATTGGCCGTTCTTCCGGCGGACTCTATCTGGACAGCCAGTGGATCAAAAATACGGCAGATGGTGTGCAGATTGGTCAGGCGGGTACCGGCTATAACTTGGAAATGGGTCCGGTGATGCTGACCGCTGGCGTTAAAGCTACCTACATCGGTGGCAAAAAAGGGGATAACGGCGTCGCATTTCCTGTCGGCGGCGGTGTGAAAATCAATCTGCCTGCCGATTTTGCGATTTATGGTGAGGGGTATTCCGCGCCGGAACAGCTGACCAACAGCGTTAAGAATTTTGTGGAAGCAAACGCTGGCGTCAGCTGGTCACCTTTAGGCCCACTGGTCTTAAAAGTGGGCTACCGCTACGCGGGTGTCGATGGCAAAGATGGACGTCCAGGTCATACGCTGATCGATGGACCGTACATTGGTGGCGGTCTGACATTTTAATGTCGGCTGAAAATTTATTTTTGCAGGTGAGGAAGCACGTTCAGTTGACCAGACTGGCTTCCTTACTGAATAACTCGCCTCAAGGCTGGCGGGTGTCGCTGAGGAACAGATGATGAAACCTTTGATGCTGATGTTGTTCACTCTTTGTCTGACCGGATGTGTGCAATATAAATGGGTCAAACCCGATGCATCTGAGCAGCAGGAAACCATCGCAGAAACAGCCTGTCAGGCTCAGGCGCTGCGGGATTTACCGCCTGATAATATCGTCAGTGGTAAATACACCTCGAAAGACAGTAAAGATAAGACGACTGATACCGACTACTCCACCAGTGACGCCAATGAAAGTCAGCGCGAGATACTGGTGAAAGATTGCATGTTTAAAAAAGGCTGGCAACAGATTGAGGTTCAGCAATAGAGGTCTGTGAGGCCAGGTCAAAACCTGGCCTGTTCCTTTGAGTTTTACTTGTTCCGCTCAGCGTTTATTTCTGCATCATCTTTATGCTGCGCAGAACGCTGACGCCGGCAACGCTCTGAGCAATACAAAACCTCATTCCAGCACTTCTCCCACTTTTTACGCCATGACATCGGTTTGTTACACGTTTTACAGTAACGAACCGGTAATGATTTTTTATTGCCCTTAAACACTTCAGACCTCTGCAGAAGTAATCATCGCGCTGACGTTAACGCATGTGTTGTTCAGTGTAGCTTACTGAGGTTATTCCTCCCCATGTTTGCATTAGCAACATGTATACCGCGTTCAGATCAGATGATGCTGATGCCTGACCTTACCCGCTCAGCCCCAGAACGGATTGATAGTGCGAACTTATCATTAGCAACTATTTAAACTTGCGTTACTCTCTGTAACCTAAGAATGAACCCTGCTTAAATGAGAATCCACAGGGTTAATTACACCAGGCAACAGTACAGCGTCGTTCATACACGCACTCACCGGGCCGATTATTACTCTGTTCTGCTATACGTTACGTGGTGGACTTGAGACGAGAACACGTTGTCAAACCACTTATCAATCCTGGTCGAAGTTGTTCAACCAGGCGCTGAGTTTAATGCGTCTTAAGCAATAATCCTGGATAAAATGGCACACAGGCCTGAATCCACAGTATGCCATGAGGTTATTAGTTGCAGACTCTGAATGAACAAAGGGTAATTATTACCGTAAATAATCAGTTTAATGGTAAGGGACAGGCAATGATTCTGCTCAACCGCTACCCAGCAGTTTGAGTGCACAGCACATTTCACGCATATTTAAACCAACCGGCAGACAATTTTGCAGCGCTGTTATGCGTTATGTTACGTTTCTGAAAACAGAGAAATTCATAGGAAAATTAAATTATTATCATGAACTTACCACTGTGAGGCTGAATCAGCTTTTCAGTAAATAAACGAGCGAAATAATTTATAGCGGGATCTTTACAGCGAAATTATGCACAGCAGCATTGCCCTGTACGGTAACTTCGTGTGAGCTTTGCAGCTAACGTTATCCTCTTTATCAGGACGAGCATGCGAATAGCGAAGCGACTCCGCTGCCACTACAGAAAAATCAGCACGATTAATCCATAGCCCCGCTAAATTACTCTGCTTCTCAGATGATACGGGTTTTAGCCATTTTGAGTGAAGTAAGTAAAAAAATGGCGTAAATTTACTTTTGTTTAACGAGCATGCGTTCAATAGAGTTTCAACTCTCTCAGAAACAGATTAATATGTTAAAGTTGAACTATTGGTTCTGTATTATGATTCTTCGAAGGCAAGCATTTTAAAAAAGCAGGTCTGACGAAAAGCATCAGCGTGAACCCGCTCTGTATTTTTATTATCTGAACATGACTATGGTGACTTTGATGAGTGACACTCTCAACAGCTTGAATAATATCCGTACCCTCCGCGCAAATGCTCGCGAGCTTGACCTTGCTGCCCTGGAAGAAATGCTGGAAAAACTGTCTGTTGTGGTCAGTGAGCGACGTGAAGAAGCTCAGGCTTCTGAAGCGGCTAATCGTGAAAAAGCTGAGAAACTGGCAAAATATCGTGAATTATTGTTGCAGGAAGGTATCGATCCTAACGAACTGTTAAATGGTATGCCCACTGCGCCTGCTGAGAAGAAAAAACGTGCGCCTCGTCCGGCTAAATATCAGTATACCGACGAGAATGGTGACGTTAAGCAGTGGACAGGTCAGGGCCGTACCCCATCGGCTATTAAATCAGCCATCGATGCAGGTAAATCGCTGGACGATTTTCTGATCTAATTCAGAATGCCTGGATGATAACCGCCTGGCATTACCCAGGCGGTTTTTTATCATCAACAGACAGAAACATATCAATCAACAACACCTACTTTTCCTGCCTTTCATGCGCTGCGAATCCTCCTTCATACACAATCATGCACAGACACTATCCTGAATGTAATAACCGAAATGCTCTGCGTAATCGCGTTGCAGATAAAAGGCTTTATTCACTTACCTGAGCCGTTTTATCTATTCACAACCGACGGGGACTTACGGGCCCTGATGATTGCCAACCCGATCTGCTGACCAAATGAAAGTTCAAGCGTATTACCATCAGGATCGGCAAAAAATGCCCAGTAACCAACGGGTATTTCAGATTGCTGCGCATCGCGTCGCAATACACCTTCGCGCCGCGCAATTGCCACTTTTTCATCTATCTCTTCGCGACTGCCGCAGGCTACGCCAATATGACCAAAAGGCCCCAGTGGCGTATCGTTACTGTTATCAGATTGCACCAGTACCAGAGCAAAAGGTCGGGTCAGGTCAGACAGCCATGCGACTTTTTGCGCTTCCGCAATACCCGGTGCTCGCTGATGTATTACCTGCATCCCGGCATAACGATGATAAAAATCTACGCTTTTTTCTAAATCACATACCTGTAAAGCAAGATGAGTGAAACCGGTATCGTCTGACATGATCGCTCCCTGTTGAGGTTGAGCGATTACCGTGCCACAGGTGCAGTTCAGAATTTGATCACGCGTGCTGAGCCGGGCGCTTTTCACACATCACCCGGTTGCGCCCTGCCCGTTTCGCACGATACAAGGCCTCATCCGCACGCTCTATCAGCGCCTGTTTCCCCTGCTGTGAATCAGTAGCCAGATACATGGCACAGCCTGCACTCAGGGTAATGTGCTTTTGCGGCAGCTCAGTGGTCATATGCGGAATAGTGAGCAGATTGACGGCTGCGATGATGGACTCCGCCAGGTCCAGCGCAGCGGACAGCGGTTGTTCAGACAAAATGATGGCAAACTCTTCGCCGCCATAGCGGGCTGTGAGTTCGTTTTTGCGCCGGGCGGCGTGTTTCAGAACGGTGGCCACTTTTTTCAGACAGTCGTCACCGGCTACATGACCGTAAGTGTCGTTGTAACGTTTAAAATAGTCGATATCAAACAGAATCAGTGACACGGGCATGCCACTCAGCTCCGCATTCAGCAGGCTTTCTGTCAGCATGTGGTCGAAATGGCGACGGTTAGCAACCCCTGTCAGCCCGTCACTCTGTGCCTGATTTTCCAGGGAGCGATTCGCTGCTGTCAGTTCATCGCGTAATCGTGTCAGCTCACGCTGATAACGCAGCGTATGGCGCACCTGACGCAGCACAAACGCACCCAGTAAAAGAATAACAAGTAGCAGAGCCAGACTCAGAATCAGATCCTGTACCCAGCTCTTAAGCCAGTAGTTAAAGAGGGCACGCTTATCGTAGCCCGCGGCTACCACCAGCGGATATCGCTGTGAGCGGACAAAACCGAAGATGCGCTTTTTACCATCAAGCGCAGCCGTCCATTGACCGCTTCCTTTATCCGAATTGGCCAGGATCTTCAGGAACAGCGGACTCACTGAAAGATTTTTGCCGATGTAGCTATCGGGCATCGGCCGGGCGTAAAGCACCGTACTGTCTGCCAGCATCAGCACCAGCACATCGCCATCACTGAGTTCGTAGTAGCTGTAGAAACGGCGAAAGTAGTCCACTTTAACGGTGGCGAGCAATACACCCTTAAAACCGTTGTAAGCATCGTTGACCCGCAGGGTAACCGGAATTACCAGTTCGTGCGTGGTGCGGCTGCGAATGACCGGGCCGATATGCAGGTTATTGCGCGGGCTGGCACGATGATAATCGAAATACTCACGATCGGAATTATCAACACCTGGCGGTATCCTGCTCATCGAGGTCGCTATCCACCGGCCGCGCTCATCATAGTAGAACAGACCGTGAAGTTGCGGCAGATGGCTCTGCAAGAGATGCATCGTCTGACTCAATGCCTTACCCTCTGCACCGGTGGTGGCGAGCTGCTTTTCAAGCTCACGTTGTACTTCGCGCAATGAAAGTTCGGTTTGCAGAAACGTATCGTCAGCCTGCCGCGCCTGCGAAAGTGAGAGATTCACGGCCGTATCCTCAGCTTTACGGACGGTTTCATTCCAGTCTTCCCGCAGCGTCCACACATTTAATCCAATTACCGCCACAGTGAGTAATACACCTGAAAGCATTATGCTTCTCAGCAGCGGTGAAATTTCTGGCGCAGGACCATCGTTTTTACGGCGAAACTTCATGCCTGTCCTTAATAAACCCGGTTGACTGATTTAAGCACAGTTAATCAAAAGCAAAAATGCAAATCCCGCAATCCCGCTTCGATAATGACAATCTGCATTAAAACAGCAGAATTCGCTTAAATCCTCACCTTAACTGGCTCAATCAGTGTTCATAGTGCAGCATTACTAGCGAATAAATCCACATTTAAGCTTCAATTCGCAGGCACGTAAATGTTACCCTTGCTGGCTGAATAATTTGCACTTTATTGATTAGCCTGGATATTTGAGGAAATTTATGAATAAGAACCTGAGCAGCCTGAATAATATCCGCACGCTTCGTGCAGAGGCGCGCAATATGGCTCTGGATATGCTCGAAGAGTTGCGCCAGAAATTAGAGACCGTAGTAAATGAGCGTCGTGATGAGGAAAACGCGCGGGCAGCAGAAGCCCGTGAAAAAGCGGAGAAACTGGCGTTTTACCAGGAGCTGTTGCTGGAAGAAGGCATTAACCCAGCGGAGCTGGTAAATAGCGCATCGCCTTCCGCAACCGGTACAAAGAAACGCGCGAAACGTCCGGCCAAATACCGTTACACCGATGAAAATGGCCTGGTCCGTTACTGGACCGGTCAGGGTCGAACGCCCTCCGTCATTAAAGCGGCGATTGAAAATGGTCAGTCGCTGGATGATTTCCTGCTTTAATCGCAACATTTCTGCCGGAATAGTGACCGCTACTGTGTGACACTATTCCGGCATTAAAATCCCGGAATGCCGATAGCCATCCCGACTTGATCATGCGTTATCTTTTGCCACTTTCTCGTCGTTCACCCTCTTCTGTGGACCACGAAACGCCCGGCGCCACTCGCTGGGAGAGACGCCAAACCGGGATTTGAAACGCTGCCGGAATGAGACAGGTGAATCAAAGCCTGCCTTTGCTGCTACACATTCAATGCTGATGCCGGTGGTTTCCAGTAACTGCTGGCTACGCTGCAGACGCTCAGCCGTCAGCCAATCGCCCAGTGACATCCCCGTCGCCTTATGAAAATGGCGCGTCAGCGTTCGCCGGCTCATGCTGAGTGTGTGCGCGAGTGAGTCCAGATCCTGCGGCAGATGCAGATTCTCTCGCAGGGATGCCAGCAGTGCATTGATCTTACCGTCTCGCGTGGACGCCGGAACCGGCCGCTCAATAAATTGCGCCTGTCCGCCTTCACGGTAAGGCGGCACCACCATACGTCTGGCCACCCGATTCGCTACGGCGCTGCCATAGTGCTGACGGATGATGTCCAGACAGCAGTCGATACCCGCCGCAGTGCCGGCAGAGGTGATAAGACGATCGTCCCGGGTATAAAGGGCATTGCTGTCGAGCAGAACCTGCGGAAAGCGTTCGCTGAAGTCACGCTCAAATTCCCAGTGGGTAGCAGCCCGATGCTGATCAAGCAGGCCTGCATAAGCCAGTACGTAAGTCCCCAGACAAAGTCCGACGACCTCCGCGCCACGCTGCCAGGTAGCGACCAGCTTATCAAGCAGCGCCTGTGACGGTTTTTCGTCCGGATTGTGCCAGTATGGCACGATAACGATATCTGCCTGATCAAGCAGGGTTAGCCCATGCGCCACCATGATTGACAGCCCCATCTCTGAGATCACCGGGCCTGATTTTTCTGCACAGATATCAATCTGAAACAGACCCTGCTGCGGGAGAGCAGAGCCGAACAGAATGCAGGGAACTGAAAAATGAAATGGACTAAAACCGGCTGTTGCCAACACAGCAACTCTCAGAGCAGCCATCTTCCCCCCCTTATTGTGTGAAAATGTATGATTAAGAATGAACCGCGCAACTGGGCCGGTTTAATGCCACGATGCTCAGAACATCATCGTTTCACCATCTTCCGGGATCACTACCTGGTCAGCAATACCCTGTTCCTGGGTGTAAACTCGCAGTTCAGCGCGTGTCAGCAGACAATGGTTGATCGCTTCCATGTGCGAAGTTACCAGTGTCGCTTCAGGCAGAATATTGAGCGTACGCAGCGTATCCTCTTTTCCCATGATAATCGGGCCATAGAGATCGTTAGTCGCATTGCCGGCATTGATTACCACGACCTGCGGCTGAAAACGTTGCAGCGTTCTGACATAAGGCTTAACCCAGACGGTATCCCCGGCAATGTAGAGCGTTTTTTCTGACGGATGGGTAAACACCAGACCACAGGCATCACCCAGAATATCGCCCATTGTTTTGTCGGCGTACAACGCATTGCTGCCATGCTGACCCTCTGTTTTGTGGATTGTCAGGCCGTCGACAAACGAATTTTCATCCTGCAGCACCCGAACATGTGCAAAACCCTGCGAACGAATCAGCGCTGCATCACTTTCATTCTGGCTATAGATCATCATCGTCTTCGGTATAAGCTGCTGCGCAGCCTCGTCCCAATGGTCCATATGTGTGTGGGTGACAATCACTGCATCTACCTCCAGCAGCGCCTCAACCGGGAGAGGCAGCTCAACCATGGGATTGCGCAGATGGGGACGGGCGTTACCGGTAAAGCCTGGCCACGCTTCTTTATCAGCCAGCATCGGATCGATCATGAATTTATTGCCTGCATACTCCAGCAGCAGTGTGGCATTACGAATCTGGGTCAGCTTCATTGTGTGCTCCATAAACGGTCTGTTTTGATATCAGCCAGGCTTACAGGCTGCGATACGTTCACTTTACCGCATGCTCTGACCTGCCCGTGACAGGCTCACAGGACAGTGTTCGATGGATTCGGGCCAGTTTTGAATGTATCGCTGACGGGAGTCCGAGCTTGATGGAAGAAAGGGCATGACCTGATTGTGAAACAAATTATCAGGAGCAGGGCTGACAACATGAGGACAAAAAAAATGCCGCAGCAGGCTGCGGCATATTCATTTCAGATTCGCATCAGAAATCGGCTTTAAGAACCACGCGGTAATTGGCTTTACCGGCGCGGACGTGATCCAGCGCTTTATTGATGTCTGACATCGGGAAGAATTCAACCTGTGGCGCAATATCCGCACGCGATGCGAGTCGCAACAGCGAGCGCAGCTGGCCTGGTGAGCCGGTTGATGAACCGGTTACCGCTTTGTCGCCCAGGATCAGATCAAAAGCACTGACTTCAATCGGCTTCATTACGGCACCCACAGTGTGGAATTTACCCTGAGGTGCCAGCGCGGCGAAATAAGGTTTCCAGTCCAGGTCGACTGCCACGGTGCTCAGGATCAGATCAAAACGACCCGCCTGCTTCTTCAGGGCTTCAGGATCACGGCTGTTAACCACTTCATCCGCACCCATATCCAGAATCGACTGCTTCTTATCCGGCGTTGAGCTGAAGGCCACGACTTCGGCACCCATCGCGTGCAGGAGTTTAATCGCGATATGGCCCAGACCGCCAATACCAATCACGCCAACACGGCTGGTCGCAGTGATGTTGCTCATCAGCAGGGGTTTAAATACGGTAATACCGCCGCACAGCAGCGGACCGGCGCTGGCCGCATCCAGTTTTTCCGGCAGCGGGATAACCCATTGCCAGTCGGCGCGCAGCTTCTCGGCAAAACCACCCTTGTTCATGATGGTCGGGATGCTGCCCTGCTGACAGTTAACCTGCTCGCCGTTGATACAGGCATCGCAGTGCTGACAGCTTTTGGCTGTCCAGCCAATTCCTACACGCTGGCCGATTGAGAGACCTTTGCTTTTAGCCGCTTCGCCCAGGGCTGAAACCCGGCCAATCACTTCATGTCCTGCAATCACCGGGAACTGAGAGATGCCCCATTCGTTATCGATCATCGACAGATCTGAGTGGCAGACGCCACAATATTCCACCTGGACTTCGACTTCTTCGGCTGCCAGTTCGGCGGCATCGTACTCATAGAGTTCAAGGGCCTGGCCAGCCTGCATGGCTGCATAACTTTTGATTTTCATTAGTACCTCTGCGTGGTTAATCACCGACAAGTGTAACAACTGAAAGCCTGCCTTGCCTGGCCGTTACGCTTACACCGCACTTTTTTGTCTTTTATGTTGATAAATCAGCCTTTAACCTGCGCCCCGGAAAGCGTTTGTAACACTTTGAGCTGCGCGACCGCTTCCTGCATCGCGTCCATTCCCTGCGTCAGTTCACGCAGGCTGCCGAGATGCTTCGCAATGTCGGCGCGCTCATGTCGGGTCTGCTGATTCATGGCTGCCAGCGTATCGGCCGCGCTGATGCTGCGCTCAGCCATCTGTGCCGCCGTCTGTGCCGAGTCATTGGCCACCAGCCGGATCCGTGAGATGGTGGTAACCGCCTCGCCGATGTTACTCGCCGTGGCTTCAGCCTGCTCTTTCGACGAATGTGCCAGACGACGAACTTCGCCTGCTACTACGGCGAAGCCGCGGCCAGCCTCGCCTGCACGTGCTGCTTCGACAGCGGCATTCAGCGCCAGAATGTTGGTCTGGAAAGCTATATTGCTGATGCCATGCGTAATCTCATTGATGCCATTCGATATTTTTTCCAGATCGTCAAGCCCTTCATCCAGCCGGCCCTGCGCCTGCTGACTCTCAGTGGCGATGTTGCTGATGTTACGGATACTGCTTTCTGCCAGACTCAGCGTTTCGCCCTGGCTGTGAGTCGCCGTTTCCAGTACCGGTAGCGCCTCCATCAGCGGCGTCAGCGCCTGCTGATAGTTGATCACCCGATCCAGCACCCGTGTCTGAATGCTGTTCAGCGCTTCCCAGCGGCGCAACGCGCGCTGCGCGTAATGGGCAGCGTAACCGGCATACTCCACCGGAAACTGGCTCATCGCTTTGACGTCATGATTGAAAAACACCAGCGCCGAAAGCGTCTGATTGATTGGCACGCCCAGGATTTCACCAAAGCTGGAAAAGCCGGCCGCGGCAATCCCTTTGAAGAAGTGGGCATTGTGCAGTTTGTCAGCATTACCTACACGACGCAGGATACAGTCGTTCATGAGTATTGCGGCCGGTTTGCCATGCCGGGCAGTAAAAGCCTGCCACTCCTGCTGTGTCGCCTGTTTAAAGTCTTTTTCTTCCATCAGGAACAGCCGATCGCCAAACTCAAGGTCACAGAAAAAGTGCACGCCACCCGATTCAATTTTGGCGATCGAGCGAATGAAGTACTCCCCACCGACTTTAACGCCGAAAGTTAACCCCTTTAGCCGCTCGGTCAACTGCGCTTCGGTGCAGTTGAGATGTTCACACAGCGACGCGACAAACGGCTGCTGCTGACCCTGACGGTTAAATACAGAAGTGACGGTGCGCGCAATCGGATCGGCTTCAGCAATCAGCCAGCTCTGCTCGCGTGGCGTGAAGTTCTGGCTTTTAAACGGCGCAAAGGATTTTCCTGCTGCCATCTGGCAGAACACGATGACAGCCTTGCCCTGCAGTACCCTCCCACCCGCACCAATCCAGGTGCCATCAAAGGTGATTTTGCCGCCCGCTGAACCACCAATCGCCAGGCAGGGAAAACGCCCACAGTTGTACCAGGCCTGCATCAGAAAGCCTTCTGACGCTGACAATCCATCGCAGTAAATCATGGCGAAAGTACGATCCGCCGAAAGCGGCATCCGCACCTGCAACCGTGCCAGCTCCTGCTGGATGGCGGTGATACGCTGGCTGGCGGTCTGTGTGTCGGCGACATGCAGGTCGACAATGTGTGTCTCATGACTGGCGATCAGCGTGTCGGGCAGCCAGAGATAGCTTCCTTCCGGGCCATTCCCCTCACAGTAGGTACTTTGTGATCGACTGCTGCTCAGCGCACCGTTGGAAGAGAGCGTCAGCACCGTCAGATCGGGGGTGTTAAAGCGCTGCCAGGCCTGACTGACCCGCTGAAAATCGGCTTCTGGTGGAACAAACGTCATCAGGATCCCGCCCGCGCGCGAGCTTAAACCAATGGAAGAGAGTGAATCTGGCAACGCACGACAATCCCAGGTGCCATTCGCTGGCTGGCTGCTACGCCTAAGACGGGCAACAGGCAGGCGTCTTTTGATCGTCTTAATGATCGACATATTATTATTTTCGCTTTTATGTGAGTAACTTGCGCTTAATTCGCATTGTCTGATGTGTATAAAAGGAGGGCTAAATGCAGGTCCGTTCGCGTTCAGAACTCGTCGCTGAGTGCCGGATTCATCATTGACTGGCGCGCTCAACGCCATTGAGTTATCGCCACCAGCGGGAAAACCTTTAACGATTGCTGCAGTTGGTTTAATGGATGAGTTTGTTACATTTTCGTAGCATAAAATAATACAGGACGAGAGTCTGGCGGGCAGATGTAAAGCTGTGCTGGTAACTGATGTCTGCTGTTTGCGATGCAGACTCACCAATACGCTAATTGTAATGTCAAATGTAAATACAAAAGGGCTGACCCTGGGCACAATTAACATTCGAATCGATGATGATCTGAAAACACCATCCTATGCTGCGCCCGAAAAAATGGGTGTAACGCCATCTGATGCGCTGCGCCTCATGGCTGAATATATCGCAGATAATGAACGTCTTCCCTTTAAGCAGACGTTACTCAGTGACGAAGATGCAACGTTAGCAGACAGCGTTAAAGAACGCCTGAGGAACCCTGAGCCTGTACGGGTCACACTGGATGATCGTTAATGCGCTGGGTCGGTTATGTGGTGGCTGTCGGAAAAAGAGAGCACTCAGAGGTTTATTCTGCGGCCTCCTGGCGTCTCTCTTAATCGGACGCCTTCACTGCTAAAAATGAGCAGCTCTCTGCTCATTATGCACTCTGCTCCTGCCAGTGCCGTTCGCAACGCTCCCGCGCTTCGGCAGTCAAATCGCGTAGATCGGGCAGCGTATCGCCGGAGCCGTAGCCCATTGATCCCATCGCTTCCTGCTGTTCATCCTGCGCAGCAAAAGTGATTTTCTCCTCCAGTTTCTGCCAGCTATCGCCCTGCTGTCGTGAGATCACAGCAAAAGTGGGCGTCTGTGCATCATCGCCGTAGATTTCATATTTCTGCTTCTGCTCGTCAGAACCAAACTCAAGCGTGTCGATTAATGTCGCGTCGCTCATAGCATTCTCCTTTTTCGTCAGGCCTTTAAGCGTAGCTCATCAGTCATTGCCCTGCTGTGGCTAACCGGCAGAAGAAATTTAATCTCTGCCTTATCAAGGCCTTGACGCTGTGCATTTGCATAAACGAAGCGGGCGACTATGCTTCCTGGTGTGACTAGCTAGTCCTTTTTATCTAATGGAACATTGATATGAGGTCTTCCTATGACACAACAGAAATACAGAGGTGGTGCCGGTAATTTTGCCAACGATCCGGAACGTGCGAGTGAAGCTGGCAGTGCAGGAGGCAAAGTCAGTGGGGGCAATTTCAAAAATGATCATGAGAAAGCCAGGGAAGCCGGTCGGAAAGGAGGCAAGATTAGTCGCCGTCCTTCTAAGTAATTCTGAATAAAGCGCTTTAGGACGTTTTACGCCATGGAGTGGCATCTCTCCTGAGTGAACCCACGACGATTTTCGCCCCTCATCTGTCTCTGCCATAAAATACTTTACGCTTTTTCACCTCTCTGGTATGCGCGACCCGGATAGCGGATCTGACGGCACGTTTTACCGGAGGAGCCGTGATTTCAGCCCGCCAGTCCTGTCGGACAGACGAGCTGAGAGCATTATTTTGCGTCACGATGCCGGGTCAGATAGTGCTTCACCAGCACAAAGAATAGCGGAACGAAGAATAATGCCAGCACGGTACCTGCCAGCGTGCCGCCAATGATACCGGTGCCGATGGCGATGCGGCTGTTAGCACCGGCACCGGTCGCCAACGCCAGCGGTATCACCCCGGCGATAAAGGCCAGTGAGGTCATCATAATCGGTCGCAGACGGGTGCGTGCCGCCAGTAACGCTGCAGCACTCAGCGAACTGCCCCGACGCACTGCATCCTCGGCAAATTCGATAATCAATATCGCGTTCTTGGAAGTCAGCCCGACCGTAGTCAGCAACGCCACCTGGAAGTAGATATCGTTGCTTAATCCGCGCAGCGCCACGGCCAGCACCGTACCCAATACACCGAGTGGCACCGCTAACAGTACGGAGAATGGCACCGACCAGCTTTCATACAGCGCAGCCAGGCAGAGGAAAACCACCAGAATCGAGATCGCATAAAGCGTGGTCGACTGCCCGCCCGCCTGCTTCTCCTGCAGCGAGAGTCCGCTCCACGCGCCCGTCGTGCCTGCCGGTAGTTCATTGGCCAGCCGCTCAATGGTGTTCATGGCATCACCGGAGCTGAACCCTTCGGCGTTCTGACCCTGAATTTCATACGAGGCAGAGCCGTTGTAGCGGTTAAGACTTTCCGGTCCCATGGTCCAGCGGGTCGAAGCAAACGCTGAGAACGGCGTCATGCTGCCTTCACTGTTACGGATGTACCACTTATCCAGATCCGACGGCGCGGAGCGATACTGACCATCGCCCTGCAGATAAACGCGTTTCACCCGGCCACGATCAATAAAGTCATTGATGTAAGCTCCGCCCCAGGCGCTGGTCAGCGTGTCGGTCACATCATCCAGCTGAAGTCCCAGCGCCACCGCTTTACTGGTATCGATATCAATCTGCAGCTGCGGAGTCTGTGGCAGGATATTCGCCCGCACGCCGATCAGTTCCGGGCTTTGCGCGGCGCTCTGCAACAGCTGATCGCGGAGGTTACCCAGTTGCTCACGCGTGGTGCCACCGCTGGCCAGCAGCTCATAGGTGAAGCCATTATTCTGTCCCAGCCCCGGCACCGACGGCGGTGTCAGTGCAAAGATCTGCGCATCCCGAATCGACGCAAGCGCATAGGTGGCGCGTCCGGCAATCGCTTCGGCAGAGTTCTCACTGCCGGGTCGCTGGTCCCAGTTTTTAAGTTTGATAAACGCCATACCGGCATTCTGCGCCGCACCGCTGAAGTTAAAGCCGTTGATGGTGAAGACCACATCAATGTTCTGTTTCTCTTCCGTCAGGAACCAGTCAACAATCTGCTGATTAACGGCCTCTGTGCGGCTGGCGGTTGCGCCCGCAGGCAACGTCGCCTGAAGCATAATGCTGCCCTGATCTTCGGTCGGCAGGAAGCTGCCTGGCAGTCGGGTGAACATCACAAACAGCACCACGCCCATTGCGGCGTAGAGTGACACCATGATTAGCGGACGACGCAACGTTTTCACCACTTTATGACGATACTGACGCTCGGTGGCAGCATAAAAGCGGTTAAACCCGCCAAAGAAGCCTTTGCGATGGGGTGCTGTTGGCCGCAGCAGCATGCCACACAGCGCAGGCGTCAGGGTTAGCGCCACCACCACAGAGAAGGTCATGGCGGCTATGATAGTGACGGAGAACTGCCGATAGATCACGCCGGTTGATCCGGCAAAAAAGGCCATAGGCAGAAAGACAGCGGAAAGCACCAGCGCGATAGCCACCAGCGCACCGGAGATCTCCTTCATCGACTTTTCCGTTGCCTCACGCGCCGGCAAACCTTCGTCATGCATAATGCGCTCGACGTTTTCCACAACCACGATCGCATCATCCACCAGTAGCCCGATAGCCAGTACCATCGCAAACAGCGTCAGGGTATTGATGGTATAGCCGCACAGCGCCAGTACACCAAAGGTGCCGAGCAGCACGACCGGCACCGCCAGCGCCGGGATCAGCGTCGCGCGGATGTTTTGCAGGAACAGGTACATCACCACCACCACCAGCGCGATGGCTTCGATCAGGGTGATCACCACATCCTCAACGGAGATTTTGATGAAGTCGGTGCTGTCGAGCGCATAGGCCACTTCGTAGCCCTGCGGCATCGAGTGGCGATACTCTTCAACTTTGTTTTTGACCAGCGTCGCCGTGGCCAGCGCATTCGCACCCGGTGCCAGCATTACGCCGACACCCGCCGCAGGATGCCCGTTGAGTCGGGTGGTCATGTCATAAGATTCGCCGCCCAGCTCTACCCGCGCCACATCCCCTACCCGCACGATGGCGCCGCTTTTATCACTTTTAACAATGATGTTGCGAAATTGTTCCGGCGTCTGCAGCCGTGACTGCGCTCTGACCGTGGCCGTGAGTTGTTGATTGTCAGGTGATGGAAGGCCGCCGATTTTACCGGCTGAAACCTGAATGTTCTGCGAGCGTATTGCTGCCGACACGTCGGAGGGCTGCAACGCATAAGAGTTTAGCTTGAAGGGATCGAGCCAGATGCGCATCGCATACTGGCCGCCAAACACCTGGATGTCACCGATGCCTTCAGTCCTGGCCAGCGGCTCCTGCATATTACTGACCAGCCAGTCGCCGATATCGGTGCTGTTGCTTTTACCTGTCGTGTCATACAGCCCCATCACCAGCAGGAAGTTCGACTGTGATTTGGTCACGGTGACGCCAAGCTGCTGCACCTCGCTGGGCAGACGCGAGAGCGCCTGCTGCACCTTGTTCTGCACCTGCACCTGCGCGGTATCCGGATCGGTGCCCTGACTGAAAGTGACGGTGACCGACACATTCCCCTGCGAGCTGCTGCTGGAGGTAAAATAGAGCAGATTATCCAGCCCGGTCAGCTGCTGCTCAATCACCTGAGTGACGCTGTTCTCCAGCGTCTCCGCAGAGGCACCGGTGTAAGTCGCACTGATATTTACCGAGGGCGGTGCAACATCAGGATATTGTTCAACCGGCAACAGGGTGATGGAAAGCGCACCAAGCAGCATAATTAAAATGGCAACAACCCATGCGAACACGGGACGATAAATAAAAAAGCGAGAAAACATCAGCGGGATCTCATCCTTTGGGGCGGGAGTAAAACCTGCATTCCTGCAGGTCAACAAACTGCGTTGATTATAGGTTGTCACATCCGGTTAAACATCCTGACATGATCTTTTCCTCAACCGGGCTGATCGCGACGCGGTGCCGCCAGTTTATTTTGTAGCGGCCTGATCGGGTCATATCCGGTGTGATTGCTAAAAACATCGGTGTAGAACGAATCTGATGATGAACTGAGCAAAATAGTCATCCCTGACTATCCTGAAAAAAGGATATCAATCAGGAGAGAACAATGAAATTTTTCTACTTCGTTTCGCTTATCGCCTCTGCACTCTATTTACTGATCTTTCTGCCCAAACTCCGTACCCGACGCGAACCCATTGCCTACTGGGGGTGCTGGATTTATCTGGGAGCCAACGCGATTTTCTGGGCAGTTTATGGCATCCGGCATTACATTTAGCGCGGAATTTTAAGCAAAGCGGTAAATCTTCATGTTTCTGGCGTTATCCTGCTGATAGGCAGGGCTAGCGCTGGCAACAGGTTAAGTTTTTAGTAGCGGGTAGCTGCCGGTTATCGCTTTGAGCTTGTCAGCCCGCCTTCCCGCGTAACAGGATGATTTTTCCTCTGGTTCCGTTGTGGGATATAGTGTCTGCACTATCGTGAACACCTCTGCAAAACAGGTAATCAATGCCATGGCTCTGATCCCTAAAAACTATTCGCGGCTGGAAAGCGGCTACCGTGAGAAAGCACTTAAAATCTATCCGTGGGTGTGTGGGCGCTGCTCACGCGAATTTGTTTATTCAAATCTGCGCGAGCTGACGGTTCACCATATTGATCATGACCACACCAATAATCCGGAAGATGGCAGCAACTGGGAGTTGTTGTGTCTCTATTGTCACGACCATGAGCACTCGAAGTACACCGAAGCTGACCAGTATGGCACCCGCGTGGTCGCAGGCGAGGATGCACAAAAAGATGTTGGTGAGGCGACCTACAATCCCTTTGCCGATCTGAAGTCGATGCTGAATAAGAAGAAGTAACCGCTTAATTTTTGAGCCTGTCAGGACAACAATGCGCTGACAGGCTCAGCCTCGTTACGAACCTGCCGCATAAAAATCACCCTGCAACTGACAGGCCCACTGCGCGCTATCCAGATCCAGACAGAGATCGACATCCTCCTGAAATCCGCGCTGTTGAAGTTCCAGCGCTGAAGCGCATTCGCGAAGAGATAATAGATTCAGCTGCTGCCAGGCGGCAACCGCACCTGCTGCTTCCGGGGAGCAACGGTCATGCCCGATTGCCGCAATAATGCCACCGGCTGCAGCATAGTCCTCTATGGCCGGCCGAAGCGTGCCATCGGGCCAGCGCTCCCCACAGGGGATAATCAGAATGCGTTTAAAGTCCCGGCAGGCCATTGCAGTCTGCGAGAGGTTCCTGAAGCAACCGCTGAATACGGTGACGTCCGTATCCACATCCCGGGCCAGGAATGAAATCGCTGATCCATTGGGAGACGGCAGTACCAGTTTCTCGCCCTCTGCTATTTTCCTGATCGACGCAGGCGAGAGACTAAAACCGTCCCTGTCAGATAACCTGTCGAAGCTGGCGAGCCGTGCGCCGATGTTGTTTGCAAAACCGATGGCAGATGCCTCCTTCCAGGGGTAAGGATAAACCTGTGCGCCATTATCGACCGCTATGCTGACACAGGTGGAGAAAGACATCACATCGACGATCACGATACACTCCACATTCTTTGCCGCGTAACGGACTGCTGCTGTCCCCCACTCAAGGCGAACGTCAAATCTGTCCTGATTAAACCAGTGCATATCTCATCCTCCGTTACAGGCTGTCAGGCGTGCACCGCTCAATCTATGACACGCCATTGGCGGGTCATGATCGATTAGGTTACCACCACAGCCAAAAATCCATTGAGGTTATTACCAACATTAAAATTTGAGCGTCAACAACCTGGCCTTGTATAGTTAGCCGGGGTTTGAATCCTTACAACAACAATCAGGGCGCAGGACGATGATTTCAAAAGAGAATGCAGAACATTATGTCTGGGGAGACGGGTGCGATGGCTGGTATCTGATAAACCGCAAAGATATGTTAGTCATTCATGAAAAAATGCCGCCCGCCACCCGTGAGAAAAGACACTATCATGCTTCCTCCCGGCAGTTTTTCTTTGTTCTTCAGGGCGTACTGTCGATGGAGCTGGAGGGCGAAGTGCATGATATCAGTGCGCAACAGGGAATCGAAATTCCGCCACACGCTAAACACCAGGCCAGAAATAACAGCGATGCGCCAGTGGAGTTTATTGTGATTTCTCATCCGACAACACGAGGCGATCGTACAGACCTCTCCTGATCGGCCAACAACGCCCGGCAACGGTGCTGTCTCATGATGTGAACAGATACCTGCAGAACGATACTTTAAATACCAGAGCGGGTTGTTAATTTGTGCGGTAATAACGATCTGTTATATTTTCCTGTGCCCGGATCCCGTTACACCAACACTGCCGTTGTGAATATTTTTTCCGCTTTAGTGTACAGGTAGAAATATTAACCGTAATGACTTTCCCCCTAAGAAATTAAACACTTCAGGCTCGCTATCAGATTATCAGCCTTCTATAACAACCATTTACCTGCCATCGTTTTATTACCAGTCATAGTAACCTTTCAGTCTCTGATAAATTACCCTGATGATAACGCAGTACCGTCTCGTTTATTATTACCTGACCCTCCCTCTTATTTCATACCAGAAAAACAGAGCGCAGGATCCCTGCCGAAACATTTTGAGAAAAAATTTTGCTGAATAATAGCCACAATCCACGTTGCTGTTCCTTTTTATGTACCAGGCTTAGCCGATAACAATAGAGACAATGTGGAGCATTATGAAAGAGCAAAATCGCACAAATGGCATCGCCCCTTATGGGGGTGCTGCCGGTGGTTGGGGCGCACTAAAGGCGGTTGCCGATGCTATCCGCGGCCAGATGTCAGTAAAGCAGGATGTGATTGCCCTGTTTAAAGTCAACCAGCCGCAGGGCTTTGACTGTCCGGGCTGTGCCTGGCCAGACCCGCAACACGCCTCATCTTTTGAATTCTGCGAAAACGGGGCGAAAGCCGTCTCGTGGGAAGCCACCAGCAAGCGCACCACGCCAGACTTTTTTGCTGCGCATACCGTGACTGAATTGTGGGAGCGCAGCGCACTGCATCTGGAGGGAGAAGGACGGCTGACCCATCCCATGAAGTACGATGCCACTACCGACACCTATCAGCCCATTGAGTGGGAAACGGCGTTCCAGGAGATTGGTGAGCATCTGCGCAGCTATGACGATCCCGATAGCGTGGAGTTCTATACGTCGGGCCGCGCCTCCAATGAAGCGGCGTTCCTGTGGCAGCTGTTCGCCCGCGAATATGGCACCAACAACTTCCCTGACTGTTCAAACATGTGCCACGAACCGACCAGCGTCGGGCTACCAGAGTCGATTGGCGTTGGTAAAGGTACGGTAGAGCTGGAGGATTTTGACCACTGCGATCTGGTGCTCTGTATCGGTCATAACCCTGGCACCAACCATCCGCGCATGCTCGGCACGCTGCGTGAAGTCTCTAAACGCGGGGCCACTATCGTGGCGATAAACCCACTGCGTGAGCGCGGGCTGGAACGCTTTACCTCGCCGCAAAGTCCGATTGAAATGCTGTCAATGAGCTCTACTGAGCTGGCGTCGACCTATTACAAAGTGCGGGTTGGCGGCGACGCGGCAATGCTCAAAGGCGTGATGAAGATCCTGCTCACTATGCACGAGGAGGCATTGAGCCAGGGCAAACCCGGCGTCATTGATGACGCATTTATCAGGGAGCACACAGAAGGTTTTGATGCCCTCAAGGCCGACCTGGAGAGCACCGACTGGGAGCATATCCTGAAAGTCTCTGGCATGGCGCGCGAGGAGATCCAGCATATCGCCCGGCTGTATGCCAGCGCCGAACGGACCATCATCTGTTATGGCATGGGGATTACCCAGCACCAGTATGGCACCCAGAACGTGCAGCAAATCGCCAACCTGCTGCTGATGCGCGGCAATATCGGTAAGCCGGGCGCAGGTATCTGTCCGTTACGTGGACACTCCAATGTGCAGGGCGACCGCACTGTAGGCATCACTGAGATTCCGCCGCAGTCGCTACTGGATGGTATTGAGAAGGTGTTTGGTTTCAGGCCGCCGCAAAAGCATGGTCATGGCGCAGTGGAGGCGATAAAGGCCATGCGCGATGGCAAAGCTAAAGCGCTGCTCTGTCTGGGGGGTAACCTGGCAGAAGCAATCTCCGATCCCCAGGTGACGTTCCCGGCCATGCGTAATTTAGATCTGGTCGTGCATATGGCCACCAAACTCAACCGCTCACACCTGTTACTCGGCAGGCACAACTATCTGCTGCCGGTGCTGGGCCGGACTGAGACCGATGTTCAGGCTACCGGCGCGCAGAGCGTAACCGTTGAAGATTCCATGTCGATGGTACATGCCTCGCGCGGTTCGCTGAACCCGGCTTCACCTCATCTTAAATCTGAACCCGCGCTGGTCGCCTCACTGGCTAAGGCAACCCTGCCAGACAGCGTGGTTGACTGGTCAGCCATGGTCGCCGATTACAGCCGCATCCGTGATGCCATTGAAGCGGTGTTCCCGGCGTTCGAAAACTTTAACGAGCGGATTAAGCATCCGGGAGGTTTCAGGCTCCATAACGCCGCATCAGAACGGGTCTGGCTCACGCCTTCCGGTCGTGCGCAGTTTAAAGTGATGCAGGGCATTAACGAAGATCCCCGCTCGCTGAAATGCCATGATCTGGTCCTCACCACCCTGCGCAGTCACGACCAGTACAACACCACGCTGTACGGACTAAATGACCGCTATCGGGGCGTGACAGGCCGCCGCGATGTGCTGTTTATCAATGCCGAAGAGGCAGAGAAACGAGGACTGCGGGTGGGTGACCGTGTCGATCTTATGGCACTGGATCCGGAGGGTAATCCCACCTCGCGTCAGATGAAAAACCTGACCATCGTGATTATTGATATGGCACCAGGTTCAGTCGGCGCTTACTACCCGGAAGCCAATGTGATGGTTCCGCTCGACAGCCACGATACGAAAAGCGGCATTCCCGCCTATAAAAGTATTCCGATCGCTATGACGCGAGTAACCGACGAGACGCACACCACCTCAGGTATGCTTCGCTAGTCTGACCTGCCAGACAGTGAATGTTGTCAGCGTGGCCAGTGTTCCGGTCACGCTGTTTTTACATTTTCGGCCCTCAGCTTCTTTTATCACCGGTAAAGCACCCCGCGCGAAGTAACCCGAACGGCAGCATCGTATACACTGATGTGCGAAAAACAGTTCTATAAACGATTGTCTCATATTTGCCTGCGCTGACGTTTAGCGCCCTACCGGAAGACTGCCATGTTTCACCTGATTTTCAGCTTACCCAGCTGGTATGTTATTGCGCGCGTAATCATTCCCTTATCCCTGCCACTGGCCATCAAGGTCCTGCTCTCAGCACTGGTGCTGCTGGCCTCACAATATCTGCTGGTAAGCCGCTTTACGTCAGGCGGCATTTTCTCGGCAGAAATGCCCCGCATTATCATCATCCTGTTTAACTGGGCGTACAGCACCGTGCTGCTGCTGGCGCTGCTGCAGATGCTGATGGATGCAGTCATGCTGATCGCGCTGCTGTTGTGGCATCCGCTGGAGCTGGTGCCTGGTGTTCGCTATCTGGCTGCGGTGCTGGCGATGGTGCTGGCTGCTGTTGGGGTGCAGCAGGCGATTCGGGTGCCGCCGGTCAAAGAAGTGACGCTGGTCCTGCCCAATCTTCCGGCTGAGTTCGAGGGCTATCAGCTGCTGCAGCTGACCGACCTGCATATCACCCGGTTGTTTAATGCGGCCTGGACCGCCGCGATGGTTCAGCGAGCGATGTCTCTTAACGCCGATCTGATTGTGATAACGGGCGATGTGATCGATGGCAGCCTGGAACACAGGCGTCATGACGTCGCACCACTGCGCGCGCTGACCGCCCCTGATGGCGTATGGGCGATTACCGGGAACCACGAATATTTCTTCCATCAGGCAATCTGGACAGCACATCTGGCCTCACTAGGGCTGCAGCCGCTGCTCAACAGCCACACCGTTATTCAGCGCGGAACCGCAAAGCTGGTGATTGCCGGCCTGCCAGACGCCTCCGCACCCGGCAGAAATGCGACCGGCCCCGATCTGGCCCGCGCGCTGGCACAGGCACCTGAAAACGCACCGGTGATCCTGCTGGATCATCAGCCGCGCAATGCCCGCCAGAACGCGGCGCAGGGCGTGGATGTGCAGCTTTCAGGACATACGCATGGCGGTCTGATTATCGGACTGGACCGGCTGTTTGCTAAACCCAATGCCGGATTTGTGTCCGGGCTTTATCAGGTTGGCGGAATGCAGCTCTATGTGAATAACGGCACGGCACTCTGGCCCGGCATGGCGGTCAGACTGGGCCGTCCATCGGAACTGACGCGGATTACTTTACGCCGCCAGCGGTGATCGTGTGACGAAACTGCGTCAGGAAAGTGCGGTTTTTGCAGGTGTGCATAAGCTTGAGTAAGACAAAGGAGATCACCATGACGATGTTATGTACCGCCTGCGGCACCGCTTATCCGCCCCAGTCTTCTCATCAGCATTGCAAAATCTGCGAGGATGAACGTCAGTACGTTCCTGCCACGGGTCAGGGCTGGATCGCGTTTGACGCGCTGCGCGCCAGCCACGCGAATAAGTGGACGGCCCACAGCGATGCGCTGTTAAGCCTTAAAACCGTGCCTGAATTTGCCATTAATCAGCGTGCCTTTCTGCTGCGTACGCCACACGGCAACGTGCTCTGGGACTGTATTGCTAACCTCGATGACGCCACTTTTACGCTGATCACGGCGCTGGGCGGCATTGATGCTATCGCGATTTCACATCCGCACTATTACACCACCATGCAGGAGTGGGCAGAGGCGTTTAACGCGCCCCTGCATCTGCACGCCCGCGATCGGCAATGGATTGTCCGGGATAGCCCGCATATCCGGTTCTGGGAGGGTGAATCCCTGGCGCTGATGCCATCGGTGACACTGTTACGGCTGGGCGGCCACTTTCCTGGTGGCAGCGTGCTGCACTGGGACGAGGGCGGAGGCGTAATGCTGGCGGGGGATATCATGCAGGTCACGCCGGGTGCGCATGGCGTGTCATTTATGTGGAGCTACCCGAATATGCTGCCACTGTCAGCCGCCACAGTAGGCGACATTCTGCATCGGCTTGATGACGTGACATTCGGGGAGCTTTATGGCGCGTTTGAAGGTCAGGATATTCGTGAGCAGGCGAAAGAGAAAGTGATTCGATCGGGAGAGACCTATCTGGCCTGTCTGCGGGATCATCAGGCGTAGCAGGCGTTGAGAAAAAACAGCCGCCCACAGGTGGCGGCTGCTTTAACACTATTATGCCGTCTGGAACACCGCAACCATAGTACGCAACTGGCCTGCGCGTGCGGCAAGCTCATCAGCAGAGGAGGCCGATTCTTCTACCAGCACGGCGTTCTGCTGCGTCACCTGATCCATCTGGTTCACTGCAATATTGACCTGAGAAATACCACTGCTCTGCTCCTCAGATGAAGAAGAGATATCACGCATCAGCTGAGAGGTCTGTTCAATAGCACTGACGCTCTGCTTCACTTTGTCGCCTGCGTTCTGCGCCATCGCAATCCCTTCCTGCGCATGACCGACCGACTGCTCAATCAGGCTCTTGATCTCTTTTGCTGCACTGGCGGAGCGTTGTGCCAGCGCACGCACTTCGGATGCGACAACCGCAAAACCTTTGCCCTGCTCGCCAGCGCGCGCCGCTTCAACCGCGGCGTTCAGTGCCAGAATATTGGTCTGGAAGGCAATGCTGTCGATCACAGAGGTGATCTCTTCAATCTGACCCGAACTGCCGCGGATTTTGTGCATGGTCTGCATCACGGAATCCATCGCCGCGCCGCTTAACAGTGCCGCCTGCGTCGCTGATTCTGCGCGATCAGAGGCAAAGCGGGTGTTATCCGCATTCTGCTGAATAATTGATGCCAGCTGTTCCATGCTGGCCGCTGTTTCAGCCAATGAAGCCGCCTGCTGTTCGGTGCGAGACGAAAGGTCGCCATTGCCACGGGCAATCTCTTCCGAAGAGTTAGCAATGGTGGCGGCGTTACCTTTGATATCCGAAACCAGCTGGGCAAGACGCTGCTGCATCCGCATTAACGCATTCAGCAGTTCAGCCATTTCATTACTACCGGAAATCGTCAGCTGTGCTGTCAGATCGCCTGCCGCGACGCGACTGGCCACTTCGACCGCTTCTTTGACCGGACGGGTCACCGAGCGGGTGATCATCACCGCCACCAAAATGGCCAGCAGAGCGACGGCCAGCAGACCTGCCAGCAGCAGATACTGCGCCTGACGCCTTTTATCAATCTGTACTTCCATCAGCTGTTGCAGGCGGGTACTGGTTTGCTCGCCCAGCTCCGCATAGCGGTTAATCGCCTGAGTAAACACCCGTACATATTCAACCGGCGCCACACTGGCGTGCCCGCTCACAAATATACTATCAGCCAGTTGCAGTGCGCCTTGTGCCTGCTGATTCGCATCCTCTGCCAGACCAGAGAACGTGGTTTTCAGATCCGGCTCAATGAAGAATACCTTGTCCATATTTTTGCTGAACTGTGCCAGCGCGGTTCTGCCATTATCAAGCTGGAATGCCAGACGACTGCGATCGGCCTCAGAAATATTTCCACTGGCAATCAGCGACGTACCATTGGCTCGGATCTGACCCAGAGTTTCAGTCAGCAGCGGCAGGCGACTATAGATGCTGACGATCAGCTGGTAGGTATTTAAATCTGCATCCAGCGAAAGCTGATAAAAATCCAGCACATCCTGATTGGTGTCCAGTAAGACCTGAATCAGATGGGCGTGACGCGTCAGGCTGGTTGCCAGCGTGAGTTTGCCAGCGTTGATATCATCCTGCAGCTGACCCCACTCCTGATTAACCCGCTGCAGCGATTTCAGCGGTTGTGCCTGCTCGTCATCCTTGCGCAGATCGTCAGCAATCGTTCCGGATAACGTATTGATTTGCGAGACCAGCGCCAGACGTGGTGCGTTATCAGGCTTGTTAAGGGAGATGGCGATAGCGCTCTCTGCACGATGACGCTGTAACAGGTTAAGGAGTTTCAGGACTTTTTTCTCAACCGGTATGCCAGATAGCTCTACATTCTTGGTATCGATAAGCTGATTACCTGTCTGAATAAACAGAAAGGTAGGTAAAATAAACAACACCAGTGCAAAGGAGCCCAGTAACAGGAATTTTGCTGGCAAATTAATCCGGTCGAGTATTTTTTTCATTCTTTTCCGCTCTGATGTGTGAGGCGTGCTGGTGAGTAGTGCACAAAATTGCTCGTGTAATATTATTTTTACCCTTCCTTTTGCATAGCCAGAGGCGCCTCATTCAGCACAATATTGCTATAAAGGAAGGGGTTTCGTATAAAATATCAGAAATGTATATCGCAACAGAAAGGAGTATAGATTGTGATACGTTACTTTACAGTGAATAAAATGACGATATTTACTGCAACATTCACCTAAGCCAAATCTATAAATAGCTATAAATATCAATAACATAAAATAACAATACACATACCTGCCTTTTTAGTCGTAAGCCTGACTTCAGCATCAACGTTATGAAAATAAAGAAACTCAAGTTAATGTTATTGTCGCCGATAACAGTCATCCGCACTGTATCGAATTAACTTTCATTATCCTATTAACCCTGGCGAGACATTCCCCCCTGAATATCGATATAGTCTCACCTCACTCGAAAGAGTTAATCCCAGCAGGTTATTTTAATAATGAAATCGATTTCATTAAAAGTTTATTTTGCTTAGCACTGTTTCATTTAGCTAATTAAGGATATAAAAAAGCCCCCACAGTATGGAGGCTATCATTTTACTGCTCAGCTATCAGAAACTTTCCCAGTTCGCCTGAGTCAGGTCGATAGTGTGGCGCTCAGGCTGCTTCGCCGGCAATCCTGGACGACGTACACCAGCGGGCTGTTGCGACGACGCCACACGCTGGTTACTCTCCAGCGTAAAGGTCGCCACCAGCCCTGACAGCGTCTCTGCCTGCTCCTGCAGGGATTTAGAGGCGGATGAAGCCTCTTCTACCAGCGAGGCGTTCTGTTGCGTCACCTCATCCATCTGGCCAATCGCCTGATGAACCTGCTCAATGCCCTTGCTCTGCTCAGACGTCGCCGCGGCAATTTCGTTGACCAGATCGGCTACCTGCTGAATCGCCTGACGGACATTTTCACTGTTTGATCCCACGCCGCTGGCCTGCTCTAAACCGTGTTCAACCTGTGAAACCGACGTTGAGATAAGGTCTTTGATTTCACGTGCGGCAGACGAGGAGCGCTGCGCCAGATTACGCACTTCAGACGCGACCACAGCAAAGCCGCGACCATGTTCACCTGCACGTGCTGCTTCGACTGCCGCATTCAGTGCCAGGATATTGGTCTGGAAGGCGATGCCTTCAATCAGCCCGGTGATTTCAGAAATTTTGGCGGAGCTGGCGCGGATTTCATCCATGGTGTTGAGCATCTGCTTCACTGACGTGCCATTCTGGATCGACATGTGATTGGCGTTATTCGCCAGGCTGCTGGCCTGATGCGCGCCTTCTGAGTTCTGACGAACCGTTTCGCTCAGGGTCGCCATGCTGGCTGCTGTCTGCTCAAGAGATGCCGCCTGCTCTTCAGTACGCGCGGAAAGATCTTCGTTACCTGCAGCAATTTGCGTGGATCCGGCACTGACCGACTGTGCGGCGTGACTGACCGAAAGCAGCGTGCCGGAAACGCGTGACAGCAACTGGTTAAACGCCATCGCCGTTTTGCCGATCTCATCTTTACGGCTGACTTCAGCGGTATGGGTCAGGTCAAGCGTATGGCTCACCTGCGTCATGGTGTTGACGATGCCTGACAGGCTCCTTTTAATGCCGAGGATCACCTTAGCGGAGAAACCGGCCAGCAGCAGAACAAGCAGCAGCGAACCGCCAGACATCATCCACAGCGTCTGTGTATAAATGCGCTTGTTCTCAACCCTGAGCTGTTCGCCAATATCAATATTCAGCTGAATCTGGCGGGTAAAATCTGCTTCCATTTTACGGGCTGCAGCACCTACTCCATTATCACTCTGCAGTAACGGAAGCGTAACAGCATCATTCTGAGCGCGTGACGCGGCAAGAAAAGCTGGCAATGCGCTGCGTACATCATCCAGATTTTTATAAGCCTGCTCGGTCATGGCTTTATCTTCATCGTTTGAGATGTCGTTAGCCATATAATAATCATTCAATGACTTAACCTGCTGAAGCAGATTTTCAATACGTTCCTCTGCCGCAGGAAATTTGGTCGCATCGGTAATGCTCTGGTATCGATAGAGAGCGATCCCTAACTGATTGGTGACACTAATCGATTTATTAAGGTCACGAATGCTGGGTATCGCGTTCATCTGTACATATTCAAAACGGGATTGAAAGCCCGAAATCACTGATAAGGAAATAATCACCAGCGCAATCAGTGACATTGCAAGCAGTGAGAAAATCAATACCAGACGCTGCGTAATAGTCATAAACGTCCCCTGGAGAGAAAATAAATGTGATCCTGGTTTGAACTGGATTATTTTTATCGGCTTTGGTCTGCGGGGCTTTAATCAATCATGGAGGATATATTTTTTTATTTTTCCTTGCATCTGTAACAGAGTGAACTATCTCCCGACGTTCTCAGTTAATAATCCATTTCATCTTTCCCCTTTAACAACGTATCCCAACGTAAAGTTTTGCCAGCCTGCTTACACAATCCGATGGTCAGGATCAGGCTTCAGATGCTGTCCGTTGGAATCTGATGATTAGCCTGCTAATTCAACAGGATCGCTGACGATAATGGTTGTTGAGAGGCACGTTAACACCATGGCAGAGGGCTACAGATCCTGCAACATCAGTGTTGCGAATAGCAGGCGTTACCGGGGACGAAAATTCGAAGTGTGGGCGTGACATCAGATTAACTGATACGTGTAAACATGGCGGGATATACGCTGGGCTACCACTCTGAGTTTTTAACCATTTGTGTCAGGGCCAGATTAAATCAGGGAATTCACTGGCGGAATGCTGATTCTGGTCTATGCTCACTGGCCCGACCAGGCTTAAGCCTGTCGCGCAGCAATAACGCTTACAATAAAAAAGGTAGTTCTCATGGATTTAGCCACATTTGAAACCAGAACCGGTCTTTGGCCACACATGCAGTTTACGGATGTTGAATATGAAGAGTGCAGTGTTGGCTTTGAAATCTACGCCATTGATGTCAGCCGCCAGACGAAGAGCAAGCTGTTTATCTGTCGCGTCGCAACTGAACAGCAGGCAGCGTCGCTGACGGCACAGTTCAAAGAGTGGCTGCCAAAGTTAAAGCTTAAAAAACGTAAAGTTGCGCTCAACCTGGCACGTATGGCCTGCGACAAGAGCTATCCTGCAAATCCTAACTTCCAGGATCGGCCGGATAGGCGTCGTCATTCGTCCAGGCTCTGAAGCTATTCAGTCAGCATCTGACAGAGCAGAGTGGCTGAGATGCCTGCACTATCGTGTTATTTTCAGTTCTGCGGCGCGTATTAATCGTGCGCCGCAGGCATCTGAAACAGCCGGCACTCTCCAGGCTCAACAGAGATATCACTGAAGGTCGTGATATGCATCTCTATCCAGGTATTTGCGGCTCGCAGTGTATGAGGTGCGTTGCGCTGCTGCAGCTCCGCCACAAAATCCTGGGTGCTGACGGTAAACTGACCGGCATCATCCTGTCTAATCGCCTCTCTGAATGCATACCAAATCTCATCATCCTGTGACATCACATTGACTCCACAATGGCTTCTGTTTGAAATAATGCTGTATGCATGAACAGTATAATTAATCCGTCAGGCGGTCAAGTTTGCTCTCACATTGGTGCACGATGCCTGAATTATGGCCATTTGTAGCCGTAGCCGCAGGCAGATCAGGACTTTAATCCTAATCTTAGTAATCGTTTTCATACCTGATTAAATGATTGATCATACTCATTATTTTACATTGTAAGCATTTTAATTATTTGATATCTAACTAAAAAAATAGTAACCGCAGCGGAAATAACAGCGGTTTTGCCCTATCTTTAAATGGCTCTGCAACGAAATCCACTTCTGTTTCAGAGTGATCTGACTCCTACCCTTGCCCCCTTCGAAAGGGGGCACTTTTTCCGATACCGCCGATGTCGACACGGAGTAAATCTGCAGAACGGTAATGTTTACGCGTACCGGTTAAACCTGCAGAAGACGTCAAGAATGTGACTGGAAAAAGGAGAATTTGTAATCTGGTAATTTAATGGTTGCCCTGATGTTATCAAAAGCCTAAACCAGTTGATTGAATATCAGGACAATTTTCTGACATATCAGAGAAACTGATTTTACCCGCTTAATAATTCCGCCAGTTCAGCATGGTAAGGAGAACATAAAGCGCGCAATAATCAGGCACAAACCGAATGACCGGCGCCTCACCAGGGATGTCGTTGCGTGATAATAATATGCTATGTCCGCTCTTCGCCCCCGCTTTTGCGGGGGCTATTCTTTTATCTCTGCTTATTCGCCGGTTTATTATTGAAACACCATCGGACATGCGTACGCTTAATTCCTGATGTGCTGCCCTGCCCTATGCCCGTTTGATGCCGCAAGCAGAACGATATATTGGCCGCAGTTTGCCCTTAACCCTCAATATTTCTGTGATATGGTTAATCAGTAACTTCCTGCCATATGAGGCTGCTTATGCTCTCCACCCTGATTTACCGTAGCCAGCTTGCGGGTTTGGTCTCGCCAGAGAAGCTCAAAGCGCTGGTGGAGCGCGCCAGTATCAAAAACGCTGAAGCTGAAGTCACCGGGATACTGCTCTATGACGGGCTGCACTTTTTTCAGGTGCTTGAAGGGAGCGTTGAGAACGTCCATACGGTTTTCCAGCGTATCAGCCAGGATGATCGGCATTTTAATCTGATTGAACTGATGCGAGATTACGCCCCTGCGCGTCGCTTTGGTCATGCCGGCATGGCCTTATTTGATTTACGTGACTATCAGAAACATACGGTCGTGGAAGCCCTGCTTAAACGGGTCACCCTGACTGATGAGCGAATCAGACATGACCGGGTAGTGAAGTTCCTGCGTTCTTTTGTCGAGGGTAGGGACAAAGAGACGTTTATCGGGATTGCCCCTGCCAGCGAGTGGACACTGACTACGCCCCTTGCCGTCAGTGCCCAGCCACCTCTGCAGCCTGCACCGGATCAGCGCTGTGAATTCGCGCTTCAGCCTATCGTAGACGTAGCGAATCGCCGGATTGTCTCCTGCGAAGCCCTGATACGCGGTCTTCAGGGCGCATCCCCCGCAGACTACTTTTTACAGCTGCCGGAAGGCGAGCGTTACCAGGCGGATCTCCATTCCAAAACCTACGCGTTTCAGCTGGCCAGACATCTCGGCTTGCGGGAGCAGACCCTTTCCGTCAACCTGCTTCCCATGTCGCTGGTCGTGATCGACGATGCGGTTGACCATCTCATTCAGCAGATCAGGCAACAGGGATTGCGCCCTGAGCAGGTGGTGGTTGAGGTGACTGAAGATGAGGTCATCTCCCGCTTCGATGCCTTTCAGTTTGCTGTACGGCAGCTGAAAGCAGCCGGAATCAGCCTGGCCCTTGATGATTTTGGTGCCGGTTTCGCAGGCCTGTCGCTGCTGGCCGATTTCCAGCCCGACAAAGTTAAGATCGATCGCAAGCTCATTACCGATATTCACCGTAGCGGCCCGCGTCAGGCGATTGTGCTGGCCATCCTTAAATGCTGCCATGCGCTGGAAATCACGGTCATTGCGGAAGGCGTCGAGAAAATGGAAGAGTGGCTCTGGCTGGAAGGTGCCGGGGTCCGCTATTACCAGGGCTTTCTGTTTGCCCGCCCTGCCCTTAATGCCCTGCCTGCCGTGAGCTGGCCTGCACGACGTCCGTAATTTTACCGGCAAAATATTCCCCTGCCTGCGCTTTTGCTCATAGTTTGAAGCGGCTCACACCGCTTCGCTGCAAAAAGCAAAAGCTGTGCCATGCTTAATTCATCTGACAGCCTTCTGGCAAGACAGATATTCATCAGGTCCCTGGATAACAACCGGAATTGGGAGATTCACCATGAACGAAGATCGCATTGGCGGTAACTGGAAGCAGTTCAAAGGTAAGGTCAAGGAAAAATGGGGTGATCTTACGGATGATGATATGACCGTTGTAGAAGGGAAGCGCGATCAGCTGGTCGGTAAAATTCAGGAACGCTACGGCTACGAGAAAGACCGTGCCGAAAAAGAAGTGAAAGAGTGGGAAGATTCCAACAAGTACCACTGGTAAAGCGTTCTTCATCGCCGGGCGTCTCTGCGCCCGGCACCTGCCCATCAGCGCTCTTCTCCGTATGTGCGTTTACTCCACGCCATCTCCGCACCAGTCGCGGGCATAGATTATGGAAATGATTGTTTCTTTATTTATTTCTGGCGTGCATACTGCGGCCATCTTCCCCGATCGGGGGGCGTTACGCTTCACGGATATCAACTATGCCTCAGCACTCTACCGACACCGTATGTGGTCTCGTCGGTGTTCTTCCTGAAACTCTGCGTCGCTGGCGCCGTGCCGGGCTGCTCACACCGCCTGGCCCTGCTGGCTACTCAGATCAGCAGCTTACGCGCGCCCTCTGCGTTCGTGAAATGACATCAGGAGGCCATACGCTGTTTGATATCCATGCTGCCCTTAACTGTCCCAACGTCACGCTGCCTGGCGGCTGGGCCTGCCGGGAAGAGGATATGTTGCAACTGCTGGCGAACAATCCGGACGCAGATGTTGAACGTGAACTACAGATGATGAATACCGACTACTGTGGCGATGATTATGTTAACCGCTATCTGCGGCCGCTCAACCTCTGGCTGCGTTCTGACCTCAGTAAAGGAGCAGCCCAGCGTCAGCAGCGCTTTCATACTGCCGTAATCCGCCAGTGGGAGAGCCTGTCGCTGGCCGCACGGCGACGCAACACCATACCGCTGTTTCTTGAAGCGGTCAGCGTGACGGATGAAACCGAGATCTGGATGGAAGCGATACGGCTCAACGGACAGGGCTTTCGGGTTGAAGTCGCCGCGGCCACACGCGGTGTTCCCGCCGTGGCGCATCGCCGTTTTGAGCATCATCTGATGTGGTGTGGCGATGGTATCAGTGTATCGATGAAGGCGGCATTTCACTCCCGTCTTGAGGCGGGTGCGCCCATTATGCTGACCGGAACAAATACTGGCGTGCACTCATCCGTTTGCCCGATGTCTGCCAGCGCCTGACGCGGTTGATCTTCTGCCCTGCCGGCAGTTAAAAAAGGCGGAAACAGCCTGAGCCGCTTCCGCCCTGTTCACATTACTGATGTTCCAGCGTTCGTGGTCCGCCGATTGCAATCGGGATGCGGCGCGGTTTCTCGCTCTCCGGTATCTCCTGGATCAAATCAATGCTGAGTAAACCGTCCGCCAGACTGGCGCCGGTCACCTTCATGTGCTCCGGAATAGTAAAGCTCATCTGGAAATCATGCCGGGAAATGCCGCGATGGATCCAGCTGCTGTTCTCCTGCCGGGTCTCGCCAGACGATTCCTCTGATGCATCATTCCGGTGACCTGCTACGGAAAGCCGTCCGCCACGCAGTTCTATTTCCAGCTCATGCTCTTTCCAGCCGGGTACGCTGACGGTCAGCGCGTAACGGTTATCCTCAACCCGCTGCAGATCATAAGCGGGAACTGACGTCACCGGATTGTCGCCAGTCAGCTGGCTGAACAATTTATCGATACGGCTAAAACGGTCTGAAAAGACAGAATCAGCCAGCGAAGGGAAAACAGAAAACTGTTGCACTGACATGGTGATAATCTCCTGAACAGGTTCATCCAAAAGTTCATCTGACCGGTATCATATTTCCGATCACCGTTAAAATAGGGATCGGTTGTCAGCTTTCAAGTGGCTAAATAGTATTTTTTTACGTGACGGTACGGCCTGTTATCACAGACACAAATTTAAGGATATTAACTGAGCCGTTACTTTTTGCTCTGAGGCGCAAGAACAAAATGGGGATGACAACCCGCCAGTAACAACAGTAGTTCATATTCGCCCTGGCTAAGTAGCGTCGGATTACCTGCAGCTTCTTTGGTTTGCCAGACTCTCAGGCTCAGGTCAAAACGCTCAGCGGCGCTCTGCTGTGAGAGGCCAGCGGCAAGACGAAGTTCACGCACATTACTCTGGACAACCACAGGCGGCTTGGGGGGACGATTAACCAAACAAAGACTCCTTAAACATGATAAAAACCGCTAAAGCACAGCGCTTCGCCAGCAATTAAAGCGAAGCGACCCGAAAGCGCTCAGAGCGAAAAGACCAGAGAATAATTGACTATTTTGCTTAAATGTCAAATTTCAGAATCAACAATTAAGCGAAATTTTTCTGTAAGCGAAACGGCATATTTCGTCCTGACAGCGCTTTTCCTATTTCCTTAGAATGCTTTATTTCTTCCGCCAGGAATTATCCTGTTATTTGACTTAAGGACCATTCAGGGATTAATCCGCTACCTCAATGCCCCTTTCTTCATCAGGATGGATGTTTAGCCTGAGGTCCCTGTTCAGGCTGCATCATTGAAACCAGAGGAGGATAATGAATGAAAAATCCCATCCAGCGTCGCTCACCCGACGATCTGTCGCATGTGGAAATTCGTGAACAGTGGCAAATCACCTACTGGACTCAGGAGCTGAGGACAACCCAGGAAAGACTGACACGCGCGATCCGTGAAAGCGGCGCACGAACCGAACAGGTTCGTGACTGGCTGGAACAGAACCCACCCCCACGTCGCCCGGCTCAATCTCTGAATGGCATCAAACGTTAAGCTGATTGCTGTCAGAAACGCTGTGTTAACGCCGGCATTACGGTGGATTGGCCTGCATCAGCCGGGAGCACGCTGACAGGTCACCTCTGCCGGTCTGGGTTCCTTCCCGGCTTTTACGTTGTGTTTGAAGAGGTTATCCCGCAGAGTAGCCTGTGCATAACGATCCTGCCTCCGTCATCTGGGCTGTTTCCCATGAAAACCGACTTAGAAATAATATTAACCATCCTGAATGCTTGTTGATTTTCTGCCCGTAAATGAAGCTTAAACGTGCTGAAGTGGCTGGCTGAAAATATAAAAGGTAAATAATCAGACACCGCTTCGATTAAATTTTCGAATCGTTAATATTCCCTTTATGCGTTAAAGAAAATATTAAGAGACACCCGCCGCATACTCCCTTATTATCAGGCTGACAATAAAAAATACGCTATATTTCCTGCCGCCCGAATCAGATTTCGCTCCGGACAGTTTTCTTTTTTCGCTCCGTAATCAGCCGGTGCGGAGGTTACACACACATGCTCAAGAATCTAGACGGCGACAATGAGCGCCGAAGTCGTGCTTTGCAGGCACTGCGCAACCCTGACGAAAGTCGCGATGACGTTCTGCGAAAATTTGTCCGGTTAGCCAGTCAGGCCCTGGGTATCCCGGGAAGCTTTATCTCGGTGCTGGATGACGAATTCCAGACCGTACGCGCGTCACATAACTTTGATCTGCAACGCTCGACGCGTGGGGATTCACTCTGCCGTCATGTGGTAGACAGCGACAGCGCAGTGATCGTGCCGGATACCTATCACGATGCGCGCTTTGTCACGCATCCGCTGATCACTGGCTCACCTTTTATTCGTTTTTATGCCGGTGTGCCCCTGAAAACCCGCGACGGCATTATTCTGGGCACGCTCTGTGTTACCGACACCGAGCCGCATGCATTTGCCGTTGAGCAGGTGACGACATTAACGCTGCTCTCCACACTGGTCATGTCCTTTCTTGAAGCCTGGCATTCGGCTGGTTTTTGCGATCCGGTGACCGGATTGCCTAATCGCCAGCGCCTGATACGTGATTTGCAATATCTGGCTGTGGCCGGCGACACCACGCCACGCCGTCTGGTGCTGATTGATTGCATCGACATGTCACGTGCTTATGAACTGGCCCGCACCATGGGAATGAATCCGGTTGAAAGCCTGCTGAAGGATATGGCTACCCTGCTGCCGCTGCGCCTGCGTCCGGCGGTAGGTGAAATGATCTACACTGTGGCCACAGGGCGGTTTGCCATTCTGACTCGTGCCGATAGCCGGCTAAGTGCAGCCTGGGTCGCCGATCGCCTGGAGGGTATCAGTGCAGACATGGATGAGGGGCTGTCAGTTGCACTGACGCCTCATACCGGTGAGGCCGGCTTTGTTGCCGGCAGCATGTCAGCGTCGGAAGTGTTGCGCCGCGCGGTGAGCGCGCTGAATGAAGCGGTCGGGCGCGGGCTGCCTTCTCAGCGTTTTGATATTGAGGCGGAGACACAGCGCTCAGAAGATTTCCTGCTGATGACCGATCTGAAAACAGCTCTGCGCGATAACATCGGGCTCTATATGGTCTATCAGCCTAAAATTTGCCTGCAGAGTGGTAAACCGGTGGGCCTGGAAGCGCTCATCCGCTGGCGACATCCCAGCAGAGGGGAACTTTCACCGGCTGCCTTTATTCCGCTGGCCGAGCAGACCGATCTGCTCTCGGTGCTGACCGCCTGGATTATCGACCAGGCCGTTGAACGTCTCAGACGACTGCGTAATAACTGTATTCAATTGCCATTAACCATAAACGTCAGCGTGCGCGATTTTGCATGCGAGGGATTTGCTTCCGCGCTGGAAAGCAAAATGCTGAAGTCTAAGCTTCCGACCTCGCTGCTGGGCATCGAATGTCTGGAGACAGAGCGCATCCTTGAAAGCCCCACCGCTCTTCGCGGACTGGAGATGCTCAGAGAACGGGGATTCACGATTTCACTCGATGATTTTGGCACAGGCTACAGCAATATCAGCTATCTGCGTCGTATGCCGCTGGATGTTATCAAGCTGGATCGCTCTCTGATCAGTGAGCTCTCTTCAGATACGGCTTCACGCATTATTGCCCGTAGCATCATCGCCATGCTCAAAGAGCTGGACTATACGGTGGTGGCAGAGGGCGTTGAGTGTCCTGACGCCGTGACATCCCTGACAGAATATGGCTGCGATCAGGCCCAGGGCTATTTCTATTCGAAGCCATTAAACGAAGAAGCGCTGGATCACTGGCTTCACTGGAAACTGCGTGGTGAGTGCCATTAAACCTGCGCGCTAAAAAATCATCGATGCCTGTGTTGAACATTACGCTTATGTCACTGCTGAGCCGATGATTACGTTTCCGCGAGAACCACAAGGCCGCCCCGATGGCTGCCTTATTTATGATGCAATGACATGATTTCATCGGCACAGATCCAGCAGCGTCATTACGGTTACGTTAACTGAATGCAGATCTGCCGATTTGCCGTTTCGCTTAGTGCCACCTGCTCTGTTGCAGTCCGTGCGACAGCAATCAAGTATAGATGAAACATTTTTTGATCAGTGTTAGCGTGTCCGCAACAATTACGTAAAACGGAGCTGCACATGCTAACTACCATAATCTATCGCAGCCATATTTCAGATGACTTTCCGGTCAGAACCCTTCCGGAGATGGTCGATAACGCCAGCAAAATCAACAGCACGCACGATGTAACCGGTATCCTGTTATTCAACGGCACCCATTTCTTCCAGTTACTCGAAGGTCCTGAAGCGGGCATTCAGGCAGTTTATCAGCGAATCTGTGCCGATCGGCGGCATCATAATGTCGTCGAACTGATGCGTGACTATGCGCCTTCCCGACGTTTTGGTAATGCGGGCATGTCGCTGTTTGACCTGCGCGAACACGATCGCTCATCACTGCTACAGGCGGTGCTGGACAAAGGTACGTCTAAATATCGCCTGACCTATGATGATCGGGCACTGCAATTCCTGCGTACTTTTGTAGAGTCACGTGAGAAAGAAAACTACTACGAGGTTCTTCCGCCAGGTTACTGGGAGTTTATTTCAGAGCACACTCATGTGCCGGACTCCCGCCCGGAGACAGAAGGCGTGAGCTTCCGTCCGGTGGTCGATCCGCTGGCGCGTCAGGTGACCGCCATTGAAGCTGTTACCCTTCGTCCGGCGCTTACCGATGAAATTTCCGGCGACAGGCTTTATGTTGACGACCTGGAAACCGTGAAGAAAACCTTTTCCCAGGCTGGTCTGGTTTGTCCCGATGGTATGACGCTCTACGTGAGTCTGCTGCCAATGACGCTGGTTGTCATACCCGACGCCGTCGAGCACATTGTGGCAGCAATTCAGCAGGCGGGGCTGGTACCGGAGCAGGTCGTTATTGGTGTGAGTGAAACCGGCGTGATTTCACAACTGGACGCGTTCTCTGAAGCCGTACGCGCACTGAAAGCGTTCGGGATCAGCCTGTCTATCGACAATTTTGGAGACGGCTCCGCAGGATTATCATTGCTGACTCATATTCAGCCCGACCGTATCCGTATTGATGCCGGTATTACCCGCGACGTTCATCGCAGTGGGCCAAAGCAGGCGGTTGTGCAGGCGATCATCAAGTGCTGCTCAGCGCTGGAGATCACCGTCATCGCGGCAGGGATCGTACAGGCAGAAGAGTGGATGTGGCTGGAAGCAGCAGGTGTAATCAATTTCCAGGGTACGCTGTTCGCCGCTGCGGGCCGATATGAGGCGCAAGCTGTCGCCTGGCCGGAATATCGCGAGGCCATGTAACGTACGCAGTCCTAATAATCCTAAAGCGGTGCGCCAGCGAGCGGCCGCTTTCTTCATTTATGGCCCTGCCAGCCCTCAGGAACAGGTGTCATTGACAGCCATGCCCTGCGTCCCCGTATTTATCCACGCATTCAGCACTTCTTTTGCAATCATTCTGAACGCCATACTGACACTTTTGAATGAGCTGATGACGCGTATCCGGCATGCATTTCCGGATAACCACTATAGCGAGTAACTCTGACAGGTTAACCACTATAGGAAGTAAATCGGAGACCGAACTGCGCTATCCGGCCAGGGAATGTGAAAAATATCCACTATAGCGAGTAAACGTGCGCCAGAAGCGTTACTGTTAACCACTGTAGCCAGTAAGTTGCGCAATAATCATCCGAATCATAACGATAACTAACTCGCGCAGAGAATAAGCGCAAAGATAACCACTGTAGCGAGTGCCTGCTCACCTCTCTCCTAAGAGGATAACCACTATATCGAGTAAGTCATTCAGACAGAGGAGCCTGAAAATATCCGTGCTTAGCAGGGCACCTCGCACGATTCACCTGCGGGGTAACCACTATAGCGAGTAAAAAGGTCGTGTGAAGATGTGCATGTAGCAGGAACAGAGTCATAGCCCTGCCCTGCTCTATGCTGTTATTCAGTAAAATAACTTTGTTTTGTTAGCGAAACCATTCTGCTCATCCTGTAACGCAACCACTGTAGCGAGTGCCTGCCTGATCTCTCCTGTCGCGCTGGTTTTTTATCCTCATGATACGGTGAGAGACATATAATGATAGTAAGCACTCACTTTAAATTACTGAATATTAGTAACAAACAGTATAAAACGATACCGCTAACCACTATAGCGAGTGATCTCCTCCCTTCTATCCCAAAAAATAACCACTGTAGCGAGAATGTTGTAACAGCCAGGTCTGTCATCTGATCATTATCTGAACGTATTAGCCAATAAATCATCAGAAAACCACTATAGCGTGTAAATCTTATGGGCAGAATGAGGTAAACAAAGATGAGATGGTCATTTCAGAATGGCCATAACCACTGTAGCGAGTAAGGCCGAAGAGCTGAATATCGCCAGCGAAACACGACATATGGCGTCGGGAGGTAAATCCGCATGCTGTTAACCAGACCAGACTAACCACTATAGCGAGTGCTGACACGCTAAAGCGTTAACGCAACGTTTGCAGAGATACCGCGGGACGAACTGGCTAACTACTGCAGGAAGTCGATCTTTTGCGAAGCTTAATGCACCCTCCTGATCAGAGAGGCGCAATGGAAAACCAGAGCAAATAGCAGGATGTTTTTCAGGCAGGCGATTCAGAATGTTGATGCTCCGTCGGGAAAAGATTAACCACTATAGCGAGTAATCTTACTCGCTATAGTGGTTAGCAGGATCCATCAGCCATGAGCGGTGTGGTGAACAGGTAACTAACGGTTTTTCTGTTTCCTGATTTTATTAAGTAACTCTTTTTCCTCACGCGATACCATGACAAGCTCACTGCTATCATCCTCACTCACCGGTTCGGGCAAATTGACATCAATCATAGTGGAGTCGCTGTCCAGATCGTCAAACTCGTCCATCTCATCATCGATCAAGCCTGCCTTACTGAGCGGCAGTTCGGCAGGGCGCAGCTTGGGATGACGATAATGGACCCAGAAGTACACAGAAGAGCCGCGGCGGGTCTCGGTATAGTCGAGATAACCAATCTCTTTTAGCTGCTCCATCGCCTTTCTGACCGTCGCATTCTGGGTGATCACGCGCGACGTAAGGTTGAGCCGTGCACGCAGGCGCGCCATAGATATTGGCGCAGGTTTGGGCGGAAGGCTTTCAATAAACGTATAAAGTGCCTGAGCGGACTCTTTGCGTGCCAGCTCATTAATAGCCTTAAGCTGCAGCAGAACCTTTCTGTCGAACTGATAAAGCTCAAAGATCTTAGGATCGGCCTGTAAGGTCACCGTGTCCTTTTTAACGCTGTATTTGGCGGACTGCACCAGATGCGTTGTGTAGTTCTCTCCGCCCTTGCTGGTAAAAGTCAGGGTGTTAGACGCAATCCGCGTCAGCGAAGCGTCCAGACGGCTCCTGAGCTTCGATGAGAGGCGCGCAGAAGGTATGCCGCAGAGTTTTGCAAATTCTACGAACGAGAGCGTTACCGTGTCTCCCAGACACTCATGCGTGGCGAATGCGCGAATGATCCCAACCCAGGTCTTAAAATCATTATCCATATCCAGTCGGGCACCCAAAATCTTGATGTTGTCATACCCTTCCGATCTGACCAGGGATAACTGTTTCAGATCCTGAGTCACATCCATCGCATTCATCTGGTTTTTCTGACTGCGCGCTGTGGATTTCAGCGTTGGAACAAACAAGCCGAGTCGCATTAACGCGACCGGCTGCACGGTGTTATTACTGTTGGGCGTCAGAGTAACAACTTCGCCTGTACGCTTGTCTGTTTCGCTAAACGCATCAGCTATGTTCAGGATATCTGGTTCTTTTCTTGGCAT